>SVNU01000086.1 GCA_015066715.1 Ruminococcus sp.
GTTATGAAACCAAGACCAGAGAAGAAGAAAAAGCAAATAACCGTGGCAAGACCTATACAACCAAGGAATATTCCGATATAATCCGTGATGCGAAGGCAGATGCACAGGAAATACGCAAAGATGCTGAACAGCAGGCACAGGATACCATTGAAAATGCAAATCAGGAAGCACAGAGAATACTTGAAAACGCTGACCAACAGGCACAGGATATTGTTGATACTGCAAGTGTCAAAGCATATGAAACACTTAAAAATGCTAATCAGCAGGCTAATAACACCATTGAAGACGCAAATCGTCAAGCACAGGATATTGTTGAAGGTGCAGAGGTTGTTTTAAACACAACAAAGGAAGAAGCCTGCAAAATCAAGGAACAGGCTGAAAATGATGCAGCGGCTGTTATTCATAAGGCTTTTGTTGAAAAAGAACAGATTGAAAATGAGGCTGAAACTAGACGAAATCAGGCTTGTGAAGAAACTGAAAGTATAATAACAGCGGCAAAACAGGAAGCTGCAGATATTATAGATGAAGCTCTTAATAATAACCATGATTTAAAAGCTGAAAACAAGGCACTTACTGAAGAAAACGAGAATTTGAAAAATGACATTCAAAGCAACCGCAAGCAGATGATGATACTGGTAAATGTCATTGCAAATATGCCGAAGAAAAAGTTTAAATTATTCCGTGATACAGAAAAATATGAGATGGACAAAGATGCTTATGATGGATTTATGTCGGCAGTAGATACAATGAAGCGTTTGTCAGGTAACACGCTTACTTCCGATGAGGATAAAACTGCAAGTGAAGAAAGGTTAAGACAGATTGAACAGCTTAAAGCTGACATGGAACGTAACATCAGAGAACAGGCTGAACAGCTTGGAAGGCAGATGGTTCAGAGGAAGGTTGAGGAGCTTGAGGCTGAAAAGGAACAGTATGCAAAGCTTAATAAAAATCAGAAAAATATTATTTATAGCACAGTAAATTGCATGGTTGAAAAAATATCGGGTACTTATGCAAGAATGGATATGGCACACAGGAAAAAAGTACTTGATAATGCGTATTGGGAGGTTAGAAATGGACAGCGGACCAGAGAGGAGTCTGTGATGGAGATGGGGTGATGTTTGGGTGAAATCGTTGAAATATAGGGAGATTTGTGGTATAATTAGTGCAGATGATTTGTAGGAGGATATCCATATGACCAATCGTATTATTACTGATATTTCAGATTATATATTTGTGTCCGATGAACCGCAGAAGGTAGATGCAATTTTTCTTCCCGGAGGCTCTCATCCACAGCAACCTGAATATGCGGCAGAACTGTATCACAAAGGTTTGGCAAAATGGCTTATCCCGTCAGGCGGTATAAGCGTTAAGGCAGATAAGTGGCACGGAGTTCGTTCCAAAGCAGAAATATATAACGGTGATTATCACTCCGATTGCGAATTTTTCACAGACGCATTAGTGAAGAACGATGTTCCAATGTCTGCAATTATTCAAGAAAATAAATCTGGACATACCCGTGATAATGCTTTTCTCTCACGCAAAGCTGTTGATGAAAAATGTATAGAGATAACGACAGCTATCATTGTATGCAAAGCCTTTCACGCACGACGTTGCTTAATGCTTTATCAGATGGCGTTCCCTGATGTTGATATAAAGGTTTGTCCTGTACATTGCTATAATATTACAAAGGGAAATTGGTATCAGACCGAATACGGAACAGACAGAGTTCTTGGTGAGCTTGCACGCTGTGGAAATCAGTTTGTTGGGGATATAAAGGATTATCTTGAAATTTTATAAATTGAGGAATAAATATGTTTGAATTTACAGATAAATTTTGTATACTTGATTTTGTCAAGTCATACTTCAATTAAGGAGCATATCTATGGATAATATTATTTCACAAATTGAAAAAATAAGAGAGATAAACAATCAGCACAAGTTAGTTATTTTTGTTGGAGCTGGTGTTTCAAAGAATTCAGGCGTATGTTCTTGGTGGGAGCTTGTCAGAGATATTGCAGTAAAAATAGGCTATGACGACATATGTGAGAAATGTGTAGCAAAATATGAGCACCATTCTGAGTGTGGCAATGGATATGAGTTTTGCAGTTCCAACAATAGATGTTATTGGAAATATAATTATTCTGCTGATGAATTTTTAAAAATACCTCAGTATTTTTTTGAAATGATGGGAAAAGAAGAATATGAGGATTTTTTACGCAGAAAATTTCATGCAACATATTTGCCTAATGCAATTAATCAACTAATTATTGAATTAAATCCTGAACATATAATAACAACTAACTATGACCATTTAATTGAGGATGTAAAACACCCTAATGTCAGTAATTATACAATAATAAAAAACGATAGGGATTTGCTTGAAAAAAAGGGACGTCGGTATATTATAAAAATGCATGGAGATATATCTGATATTGAAAATCTTGTGTTGAAGGAAGATGATTATCTTACATATTCATATTCACATGAAATCATCGAATCGTATATAAAATCGCTTTTATTTGATAAAACTTTTTTATTTGTTGGTTATTCTCTTAATGATAACAATTTAAAGCTTATTATGAGTTATATCGATAATTACGTAAAGAATAATAAAATCAACAATAGGACTCCACATTATTTAGTTGTCAATAATCCTGCAAATTATGAACGTGAATATAATCATTGGATAAAAAAAGAAGTCGAATTAGTAGATATAAGTAAAATAAAACCAGTAATTAAGAAAAATACCAAATGTGGCAAATTAGAAAGCGAGCAAGGCAAACTTTTACATACTTTTCTTATGTGTATCAGGGATAACAGTTTATGTTATGACGATGTTGCTTATTTAAAAAGAAGTATATTGAAAGAATTTTCTTCAGCAAAAGTATTTGGTACAATTAGTGCAACTTCATTACTAAAGGCTTGTCATTTCAGGTATCCATATAATATTTTATCAACTTCTATTCACTTTTTTGATGAGAATGATTACAGAAATATAGAATCAATATTAACTTCAAATGATAAGGGATCAAAAGAAGTAAAAGAAATATTTGTAAAATCCGGCTTGTATTCTATACAATGTTATGGAAAAAATCATGAGCTTATATCATGTTATATCGAAAATGTTGACATTATATCTGATGAATTATTTGAGTTATCGCTTCAAAATAAGTATATTGAGATAGAAAATATACTTTCGCAGTATCCTTCTAATTTGGAAAAAGCGTATTATTATTGGCTTATTTATGGGAACGAACTTAACAAGTGTAACGAAATAATGTCATCTATAAAAGAAGAAATAGATTCGTTTGATTATAAAATGCTATCAGATGAAGAAATGAACAAGATTGTTATTTATAAATACAATGTTCTTTCATTGAAACAGTTACCTTATCATCAGGGTTTGGAAGATGATTGGAGAGATTTTGAGGAGCTACTTAACATATCTTTAAAAGATAAAATGGAATATAATTTTATATCCAATTTGTATGACGATAACGGTCAAATGATTAACCAATTAAATAATTGTCTGATTAAACATGAAGAATATTATATGAAAAAATCGACCACAACAAAATGGGGCGGTACTGAATATGGCGATTTGTTTGATTTACAAAGTATAGTATATGATTTTTATTTGTTTTATAAGAAAAATCACCTTATGTTGGATTGGTTTAACAATGTCGAAAAAATATGCGAGCCATATGTCAAAGCAATACTATGCACATATTATCCAGATGAATATCAATTCTCCAACAATGGCATGGGACGAACTCAAGTAGAACCTTATCCTATTGGTCTTATTGATATTGATATTATTGTAAAACATACAAGATTAAATAATTTCAATAGTTGGTTATCTTATTATAAAGTTTTTCAAATTAATATTGATGCCAGTATTGATATAGCGGAAATCTTTGGAAATTTCTGTATTTCTATGCGTTGCTTTAGAAATTCATTTATGAATGAACACTTAAAAATATTCAGTAAGCTTATTTCCTTGGTAGAATTGACTTCTGATCAAAAGCATCGTATTTTAAAGGCGTTTATTACATTAGTAGAACCTGATGAAACAGTAAGCATATATATGTTGCGCCAAAGTTTAAATGCAATTTGGACATACGTTCAAAAGCATTATGACAGTAGTAATGAACTTTATAAAACTTTATTAACACTAATGGTTAACGAACAGATATTAAGAGACCCGTTGGACGGAGAAACAGCATGTAAAAAACTTATTGAAAAATTGTCTGTTCATGCGGATAAAGATATTTATATGAGATGTACGGATATTATCACCAAATGCGACGACAAACGAGTGAAAAGTTATTTTACATTTGTCTTTCGTAAAATTTTGCTTCAATATGACAATGATTATTGGTGCGAATTTATTAAAAGCACTATAAATGAAAATTTGGTTTCAGAAATATATACATATATAAGAAGTGGAATAATTACTTTTGATGATGAACTTAAAAATTACTTTGATAATATACTGACCTATTACAAAAAAAGCAAAATTCCGGGTAGATATACATTCCCTGACCATCAAAAAGATACTATTGATACCTTGTTAATATTATTGCTTACAGAGAACATAGCCACATTAAACGATATTGATTTTCTTAAGCAATATACAGAAGATTCAGATCTTTTAGATTTTCTATTTAATCCTGACTCGTTTGATTACAGCAAGATAAATATAGCAAATTATATGTGGTGTAACTTTATAAACAGTGATAAATACAGAGAAATAATCTTAAATCACAAATCAGAATTTTGGAGTAAAGATGATGAAAAGAGAATAAGGTTAGGCTTTGGTGATGACTTTGAAAAAAGAGTTGCATATAAATACTTATTTGATTAAACTTCTTGAAAGGGAAAGCAAATTATAAAGCCCAAGCCGCACCTGATAGTGCAGCTTGCTTTGTTTGTGAAATAGTGGTATAAGCAAGAAAAATAGGCAGTTTTGCAATTAAATTTATAAAGGATAAAGTAGATATGAAAAGCGTAAAAAGAAAATCAATAGGAACCCATTTCTCTATGTGTGTTCAGCCAGCTTTTATCATCGGAACAAACAATGAAGACGGAACACATAATTTCGCACCAATTACATGGGTAAGTGTTACGAACGAAAAAGATAATGATTATTTATTGGTTGTCAGTATGTTCGGAACAAAAACAACTAAACAAAATGTTATCAGAACAGGTAAGCTAAGTGTTAATTTAGTAAGTACAGATATGCTTGAGCTTATGGATTATTTCGGAACACATCACGCAAAAGATGGTTGCAAGGATAAGATTTCTTACAATGTGTGCAGAGGTGAAATTGTAGATGTTCCTGTTCTTGATGCAAGTCGTTGGATATATGAATGTGAGGTAGTTAAATCTGTGGATACAGGAGAGTCAACTACGTTCTTTTGCAAGATTATGAATATTCAGGTTGATGAGAACTTTATATGTCAGGATAGTTTTGATGTGGATTTGACAAAGCTTGACCCTGTTATTTATTCGGGAATGTATCACAGTATCAGTAACCTGCTAGGCAAAATCGGAGATTTTTCATTATAATTAAAAGTCTCTGAAAAATCACAACACACATCAAGATTTCTCCTTTGAATTATGATATTATATTGTCGAAGGGAGGGATAAGCCTTGTACGAATGGAACGAAGCAATACAGAAAATGATAGACTGGATTGAATCAAACATTACCGAAAATCCTACACTGCTTCAAATGTCGGAGCAGATAGGTTATTCACCGTATTATTGTTCAGTTCAGTTTCACAAAATCTGTGGTATGACAATAAAGAACTATGTGTCAGGCAGACGGCTTACACTTGCGGCAGTTGCTTTGCGTGATACGGATGAGAGGATTATTGACATCGCTGTAAAATACGGCTTTTCTTCACAGGAAGCTCTGACGAGAGCTTTTCGTAGCTTGTTTGGGTGCACACCTGCAGCATACAGAAGAAATCCCGTGCCTGTTCCGCTTCCAATTTACAAGACGGTAATCTTTCCCGAACAGTATCAAAAACTGCACAAAGGAGAATTGAAAATGAGCGATAAAGTTTTAGCTGAACCTATTGTAAAAATTCAGTATATTCCTGCACATAAGTACATTGGAATATGGGACACGAAAGCAGAAAATTACTGTGACTTCTGGGAGAATAACAACTGCGACACTGTATGTGGAATTATTGACAGTATGAACAATGTCTGCGACCCTATTGTTACAGGGCACACAGCAGGCTGGTATTACAATGAAAATAGCGAACGCAAGTATTTTTACGGCACAGGTGTTCCTGCCAATTATAATGGCGCAGTTCCCGACGGGTTTGAAATCCGTGAAATACCTGCAAGCTACTATCTTGTTTTCAGTCACCCTCCGTTCGATTTTCTCAAGGACAATGGTGAGGTTATGGGCAAGGTTGAAAATCTTGCGTGGAATTATGACATAGAGAAATACTGCGGTGGAAAATGGGAATGGAATGAGCAGAATTGTCAGTGCTATCAGCGGCACTATCCCGAAGGATTGGGATATGAGGTTTTGCGGCCTATTAAAATGAAATGACAAAAACAGGCACACGGAAATCAACACCGTGTGCCTGTTTGCATAATTAATTTTATTATTATACAGAATTACATCAAATTTTGCCTGTTAAAACTTTAAAAAACACCCTATAACGGAAATTTGTTTTTTATCCTAAAGACTCATTTAAATATACAACTCCCCAGCCGTATCCTTATAATACTCCGCCTGAGCCGTCCAAAGTTCCGTGTAAACACCGCCTTTGCTGAGTAACTCATCGTGTGAACCACGCTCTGCAATTCGTCCGTTTTCCATAACGGTTATCTCATCGCAGAAACGACAAGAGGAAAGACGATGTGAAATGTATATCGCCGTTCTTGTACCGACTATGCCATTAAACTTAGTATAAATATCGTGTTCGGAAATAGGGTCAAGTGCCGCTGTAGGCTCGTCAAGAACAATAAACGGTGAGCCTTTGTAAATTGCTCTTGCAAGACACAACTTCTGCATTTCGCCACCCGAAATCTCTACACCCTTATCGTCAAAATCCTTGTAAAGACAGGTTTCAATGCCGTTTTCCATTGTGTCAAGACGTTCTGAAAGTCCTGCTCTTCGGACACAGTTTTCAACACGCTCTGCGTCATATTCCGTATCAGCCGCAACATTCTCCGCAAGACTGAACGAAAACAGCTTGCTGTCCTGAAATACGACTGAAAACAGTGCCATATACTCCTCGTACTTGTATTTCCTGATGTCAATGCCGTTAAGTGTTATTTCTCCCTCGGTAGGGTCGTAAAGTCGGCACAGAAGCTTTACAAGTGTAGATTTGCCACAGCCATTCTTGCCCACAAGAGCCATTTTCTCACCGATTTGCCATTTAAGATTTACGTCCTTCAACACATAATCCTCGCTGTCGGGATATTTGAAATATACGTATCTGAACTCAAATTCGTACTCGTTATCGTCACGCTTTTCAGTGGGAATTGTACCCTTGTATTTTTCGTCAGGAATGTCGAGAAAGTCAAACACCTGCGTCCACATCTGTGATTTTGTTAGCATACTGCTAAAGTTCTGCGACACATTTTCCAATGCGTACTGAATTCTTGTAAAATACATAACAAAAGCAACAACCTCACCTGCTGTCATAGCACCGTTCACAGCACGGAATATTGCAAAAGCATACAAAATAAGATAAGCAAAAACATCAATAGAATTCATAATAATAACCCATTTAGTTACGTCTGCAAAGCATTTGCGGTATATTTTCATAATAATGCTATGAGCTTTCCAATGCTTTTCCTCTATAAGCTTCTGTTCATTGTAAAGACGTATGCTTTTACCGTTGCGATAATTGTATATAGTGTGACCCTGATAAAAGTCACGTTCTCTGCTTGCCTGCAAGCCTTCAGTGTCAGTATACATTTTGTCCATTGCTTTTTCGCCTTTTGGAATAAGTACAAAGGATTGCAGCAATTCCTGTGCGGCACATATTGCAAGCACTGTAACAATGCCCCAGCCTGACAGTAAAAAGCTGCGAAAATCGGTTATCTGTTCCGAGTATGAAAACAATATGGGTGCAGCAAGTGCAAACCCCAGCCCCATTGTAAGAATACCATTTACAATACTTGTAAGATGTGATGTAAGTGCAGATATGCTTCTATCACTTTCCCGTGAATAGGTTTTCGCATTATCAAGTTTGTTTCGGGTAGATATGTCCTCAACCTTTGCATAATCCATATTAAGTACCTTACGCCATATTGCACCGTCAACATTTTGTCTGTAGGTTGTGTCGTGTGCCTGCTGATGCCTGTTGTTTATACAGCGTATAAACTGTGAAATCAGTTCAATTCCGCATACTATTGCTGCAGCTGTAAAAAGATAGGAAACAGGCTTTTCGCCCATTACACCGTCAATTACAAGAGAGGCAAGAAACACACCCGAAAATGTTGAAATAACATCGGGAATTACGCTTATAAACGCTCTGCGAAAACGTCCCTTGTCGCAAGCTTCAACAAGCTTTGCACTTCGCTTTATTATGTTTATCTTTTCCTTAAAGGTCATACAGACACCTCCTCATCATTGTAATAACTGCTCTGAAGCTTATAAAGCTCTGCGTATTTTCCATCCTGCTCCATAAGCTCTGCGTGAGTACCACATTCTGCAATACCGCCGTTTTCTATCATAATAATGCGGTCACAGAAACGTGTTGAGGCAAGTCTGTGAGAAATGAAAAGACTTGACCTTGCCTTTGAAAATTCAAGGTAATTCATATACATCTGCTGTTCTGCAATTGCGTCAAGTGCCGCTGTCGGCTCGTCCAAAAGCAGTATTAGTGCACCCTTGTAGAGTGCTTTTGCAAGAGCAAGTTTCTGCTTTTCACCACCTGAAAGGTCAACAGAATTCTGATAAACAGAACGCACCAAAGGAGTTTCCTCTTTCTGTGGGAGAGTCATTACCTTTTCATAAATGCCTGATTTTTTCATACAATCAATAAGCAGTTCATTGTCGGTATTTTCCGCAGGCTGACCTGTTATATTTTCAGCAACACTTACAGCCATAAGGGAAATATCCTGAAATACTGCCGAAAACAGCTTGAAATATTCCTCACGGTTGTATTCCTTGACGTTGACACCGTTTAAGAGAATTTCTCCCTCGGTAGGGTCATAAAGCCCACACATCAATTTTACAATAGTTGTCTTACCCGCACCGTTAAGTCCCACAAGTGCAAGCTTTTCCCCCTTGTGAAGTGTAAAGGAAAGATTTGAAAGAGTAGGCTTTTCCGCGCCGCCATAGGTATAAGTCACATTTCTGAATTCAATTTCACATTCGCCCTCTGGGAGAGGTACACCCTCGCCACGATTGGTATTATCCTCAGTTTCAAGATATTCACGGTAATTATTTATATTTCCCGAAATCCACTGATACCCTGACATATTATTGCACCAATCGCTTACGGCTTCTTTAAGTCTGAATACGGAGTTAAAGTACAGCACAAAGTCACCTGCACCGATACCACCGTTTATTACAAGATAAATCAGGTAACCATACGCTGAAAAGTTTCCAATAAAATTCACTATCGTGCTTAAAAGTGTATGACGAAATTCCCAAGCATCCTGCTGTTTAAGCCAGTTCATTCTGTCGGCAAGTGAACGTGCAAACACCTTTTCAAACCATTCCTGCATACCGAAAATGCGAACGTCCTTTGCATTGTCAAAATTTCCGCTTACATTACGGACATAACCCAGCTGACGGTCATATTTCTGCCAGTTGTCCTGCATATTCCATACCCAGTTCATTTTATGCCGTTCTATGAAAAAACAAGCTACAGCAGGCAGAATGATTATGGGTAACATTCTTATATCAAGCACTGTAAGCAATGCAGAATAAGTGAAAATTTCAAGGGTATGTCTGATTGTTCCACGCACGTTCAGAACAACATTTACCCCAAGAACCTGAATACTGTCACGGGCTTTGTTGAGTCTGTCGCTTATACCCGGCTTTTCGTTGTTCTCATAATCGGTGTTAATATTCTTATGAATTATCCGTAATGACAAGCTGTGATACAGATTATTAAATCCGAAAAAGCCCTGATAGTTACTTACAATATTGAGAGTGCTTCCAAAAACCTTACAACCCACAATAAGCAGAATACAGGTTACAAGCAAGGCTGTATTTCCGAAACCTGTCGCTGCAAGTTCAACAACGTATTTATCCGTAAAGGTTGCACACAGTCTTGTAAAATAAAAGCACATTGCAAACAAAAAACAGCTGAAAAACATCGTTTTGTCAATGCCCCATATTTCACGAAGAATGTATATCATATTCTGCCAGACATTGTACTTGCGGCTTTTTATTTCCGCACGATAGTTTGCCCAGTCCTCTTTCTTCTTTTTCTTATCCCATTTTGTTACCTTAACCATAGTTCGTTTCACCTCTCAATCACTATAACATAAAAACGACCGTTCGTGTTGATTTCGGAACGAACGGTCAATATACGGAACGAATGGTA
>SVNU01000087.1 GCA_015066715.1 Ruminococcus sp.
CCTCCGATGGAATATTTCGCCGTCTGCGGACGGCGACCAAAGGCTCTGCCTTTGGATTCCGCAAACTTTTGAAAAAGTTTGATCAAAACTTTTAGTTTTGTGAATGCAGACTTTTTCGACAAGCTGAAGCAGACGTGTTTGACATACGTCTGCTTTTTGCATTGTGTTTTTACAACTCATAAATCAGCATTTGATTTTCCTGTATTCAGTTGGAGTAACACCTGTGATTTTTTTAAAGACCTTGCAGAAATGACTCTGGGATGAAAATCCGAGAAAATCACTTATGGCAACAAGGCTTATATCCGTTTCCATAAGAAGCTCCTGCGCCTCCTCAATTTTTTTAAGATTTATATAATCTGACAGATTCATGCCGGTTTTGTTTTTGAATTCAGTTGTAAGAGCAACACGGTTTTTCCCTAAAAAATCTGCTATGTCAGATGTCTTTATAGGTTCTGACATGTTGCTGCGTATGTATTTGGTTATTTCGTTTACAAGCTTTGAATTGCTGCTGTTATACTGCAGATGCTTTCTCACCCTGTCGGCAAAATCAATAATCATATGGTACTGAAGATTTTTTATCCGTTCAGGGTTATCAAGAGTTTCGCACTTGTTTATATACATTTCTTCGGCTGAAATAACCTCGTCAATATCAAGTCCCGCTTCAATTGATGCTCTTGATACTATTGTCATAAGCTTTATAAAGAAATTTTTCTGATGTCTGAGCAGCTGCGGACTGAAATTTCCGGAGCTTACCGAAGGGACCTTTGAAGCACCGTCTATAAGTCCCTCCACATCTCCTTTCATTACTTTTTTTACTATATCCTTTTCAATTGAAATTGTTCTTGCGTTATTTGAATATACATCCTTACCCGAATTGAATTCTTCTGTTTTTATCTGTGAAGAAATTGTCTGCTGCTCCTTATCCTTGATTCTTATGTCGGAAATATCATACATTGTTTTGTTTACTGTGAAATTGAAAAGTATGAGGGACTGCAGCAGAGTATCAAGGTGTATTCCGGACAGTGTTGAGATTTCAAGAACAAATTCCGAAATTCTCTCCCTTTCAATTTCCAGAATACGTGCAAGCTTTTTAAGCTCATTTTCATTCTGACGAAGCTCGCTTACAGGACCTGTTACAAATTTATATTCATTGTATGTTACAATGCCGTAATAGAAATTATTGCTGTCACTGTAATAACTGATGTCTGTTTTTTCTTTGAAAATTTCATTGACAGATAAAATAACGGGGTCAACAGAAAGGTTTACAGTGAGAAAGGAATATATCTTTTCACTGTTTTTATATAGTCTGACAGGGAATCCGAACATGTTTGCAAACTGACGGCATAAATATATAAGCTCCTTTTCGTTCATAACTGCACCTCACTTTTATTGTTTTTATAATTTTATCACATTTAATATAAATTATAAAGTCTTTAATTTATTTTTATTTAATTAGTTACAATTAAACAAATCACATGACAAATATGCAATACAAATTAAATTTCACATGCTATAATGTAACCACATTAAACGTTTAAATTCTTTGTGGGGGAGGAATTATTATGAACATACGAAAAATAATATCCGGTATTACAGCAGCTGTCTGTTGTACGGGAATCATATCATGTGTTCCGGCGTTAAATACACAGACATTTGCCGAAACAGCAGTATGGAATGATTTCGAGTCAAACTATGATGGTTGGTACGGCAGTGCGGATACAGTGCAGTTCCTTGCGGAAGATGGTGCAGGATTTGAGGGGTCAAGAGGCATGAAGATAAGCGGAAGAAAATCCGCTTCTGAAGGCGCTGTTTCGTCAAAGGGGTTTTATATAGAGGGCGGAAAAAGCTACAATTACAGTATGAAGGTTTACAGCGAAACAAATGAAACCTTCCGTGTGAATTTACTTGTTATTGATGCGAAAACAGGTAAGGAAACAGTTACAGAGCTTGTAAGTGAAAATGTAAAGAGCGGGCAGTGGACTGAGCTTTCCGCTGACTATACCGCTCCGGAAAACAGCTATGAATTCCGCATCACAATTACAACTGACAGTACCAATGATTTTTCATTTGATAACGTAAAAATCACATCTGAAGAAAAATCGGCGGATGTTTATGCTGCTTCGTCTGATATTGGTCTCAAGGATGTTTACGGCAAATATTTCAGAGTAGGAAATATTTTAAATGGCGGAACTGTTCAGAATTCAACAATAACAGCAAGCATGCTTAAAGATTATAACAGCATTGAATGCGAAAACGAAACCAAGCCTGATGCTACAATGGTACAGTCACAGTGCAGCGGCACCAATATTGCTGTAAGCATCAACAGTGCAGCAAGCATTATGGATTTCTGTGTCAGAAACAATCTCCCTATGAGAGGACACACTCTTGTATGGCATAGTCAGACACCTCTCTGGTTCTTTAAGGATGGTTACAACGCAAGCGGAGCATGGGCATCTGAGGCCACCATGGATGCACGTATGGAAAGCTATATGAAGAATCTGTTTGCGCTGATTGAAAAACAGTATCCTGACCTTGACCTTTATGCGTATGATGTTGCAAATGAGTGCATTAGTGACGATTCAAACAGAACTGCAAATCATGGCGGCACAAGAGAGCCGGGCGAAAATATCAGCGGTCAGTCACCATGGGTACAGGTTTACGGTGACAACAGCTTTGTTGAAAAAGCGTTCACTCTGGCGAGAAAGTATGCACCTGAAGGCTGTGCGCTGTATTATAATGATTATAATGAATACTGGGATCACAAGCGTGATGCCATATACAGTATGTGTAAATCACTTTATGACAAGGGACTTCTTGACGGTATCGGAATGCAGTCACACATCAATGCAAACTATGACGGATTTTCAGGTGTAGCTGCTTATACAACAGCACTTAAAAAGTATGCGAGTATCGGATGTGACGTGCAGATTACCGAGCTTGATATTACAAGAGAAAACGGAACTTATACAGATGCTCAGCAGGCTGAAAAATACAAGGCAATCTTCAAGGCTGCCATGGATATAAATACAGGAAGCTATGCAGGTAAGGTGACAGCGGTTTGCGTCTGGGGACCTAATGACGCAAACACATGGATAAAGACAGAAAATGCACCACTCCTTTACGACACAGATCATAAGCCTAAGACAGCTTATAACGAGCTTATGGATATGGTTCCTGAATCGGACTGGGTAATCGGCGGCTATGAAGGCGGCGGTTCAACAGTAATAGAACCGAATAAATACGGCTGGTATTTTCAGGACGGCTTCGAAGGCGACTTGTGTTCATGGGGCGAAAGAGGCTCTGCGGAGATTATGACAAGCGGAAGAACAGCTTATGTAGGCGATGAAGCTTTACTTGTCCAGAACAGAGAATCAGCATGGAACGGTGCCATCAAGACTCTCAATCGTGCATTTGCAGCAGGGGAAGAATACAGCTTCAGTGCAAATGTAATGTATTTTGACGGTGATGCGACAGATACATTTTATATGAAGCTTCAGTATGTTGATGCCGAGGGTGAAACACAGTATTCAACAATTGCGGAGGCAACAGCTGTAAAGGGTGAATGGGTTCAGCTGAAAAATACAAATTATCAAATCCCTTCAGACGCATCCTCAATGCAGATTTATATTGAAACAGCAGAAACTACAAATAATTTCTATATTGATGAGGTAATCGGTGCTGTAGGCGGCGTTACAATTGTGGGTGCAGGCGGAGGAGACAGGATTGTAAAAGGTGATGTCAATGCCGACGGCAAAATCAATGCCTTTGACCTTGTTGCCGCAAAAAGAGTTGTTATGAAGCTTTCGGATTCTTCTTCGGCAATGCTTGCTGCTGATGTTGATGAAAACGGAACAGCAGATGCTTCTGATGTTGAACAGATAAGAGATTTTCTCCTTGGTAAAATTGATATTTTTACCATAGCTGAAAAACCTGTAACAGTGGTTGATACAGTAAAAATGGACGCTCTGTTTTCAGATATTACAATAGCGTCAAGCTACAAAAAGGAAGGGGAGAACAATCCTCTTTATACACAGCGCTTCGGTGCTGACCCTGGTGTAATGGAGTATAACGGACGGGTTTATGTTTATACAACAAACGATGTTATAGAGTATGATGAAAATGGAAATGCAGCAGAGAATACTTATGCACTTGTAAATAAAATCAACTGCATTTCTTCGGATGATATGGTTAACTGGACAGACCATGGTGCAATTCCCGTTGCTGGTACAAACGGGATTGCAAAATGGGCAACATGCTCATGGGCACCAGCCGCAGCACATAAAACCATAAACGGCAAGGAAAAATTTTTTCTTTACTTTTGTAACGGCGGCAACGGCGTAAGTGTTCTTACAGCTGACAGTCCCACAGGTCCATGGACAGATCCGCTGGGGAAGGGACTTATTACACGTTCAACTCCCAACTGCGCAAATGTAACATGGCTTTTTGATCCGGCTGTTTTTGTTGATGACGACGGAGCAGGCTACCTTTATTTCGGTGGCGGAGTTCCTGAAGGAAAGGACGCTGACCCAGGTACTGCAAGGGTGGTAAAGCTTGGAGATGACATGATAAGTCTTGCAGGAGATCCTGTGACATTCAATCCGCCCTATCTTTTTGAAGATTCAGGAATGAATAAAATCGGTGACAAGTATTATTACACATATTGCTCAAACTGGAATACAAAGGGTAATTCACTTGGTATGACAAGCGGTGCAATTGAATATATGGTTGCAGATGACCCTATGGGACCGTTCACATATGGCGGTGAGCTTTTCAAGAATCAGGGTACATTCTTCGGCTGCTATGGAAACAATCATCACTCTATTGTTGAGTTTAAAAATCAGCTTTATTTATTCTATCATTCACGACCTGTTGAAGCTGCAATGGGAATTGAAGGAAATTACAGAAGTCCGCAGGCTGACAAAATTACAATGAATGGTGAGAAAATAAGCAGTGTAACAGGCACTATGAAAGGTATTGCACAGCTTAAAACTATGAGTCCTTATGATAAGATACAGGCAGAAACCATGTCCGACCAGGCAGGCATAAATGTCAGCGGACTTGGAAATACAGTTGTAACAGAAATTGACAAGGGCGACTGGATAAAAGCTTCAGGCGTCAGCTTTGCAAAGGGTTGTGAAACACTTACGGTTAATGCTTCATCAAAAAACGGAGCAGTAATCAAGGTGTGCACCGGCAGTCCGACAGGCAAAGCAATAGGTTATGTTGAAGTACCGGCAGGTGGAATGAGCGAGCTTCGGACAGCGGTAAGCTCTGTGGATGAAACACAGGATGTTTACTTTGTGTTCAGCGGTCAGCTTGAATTCGACTGGTGGTATTTCAGCTGATAAATCAGCCAGCTTCATTTTTATATATCCCCATAATAAACCGCTGACCTTAAAGACAGCGGTTTATTTTTTTATTCTGAAAAATATCAGTCAACAATTCTGCCGTCTGTGGAAATAATCACCACACGCCACGGAATAAACTTTCCGCTGTTTTGCAAAGCATATTTTATAGCATGCAGGTAAACAGTTAACCATTCCGTCGCATTTTTCTTCATCAATCTTTATAATTTTCCCAACCTTTTTTATCTCTCTGATTGTATGTTGTGCTTTTTGGGAAAAATTATGACATAAAAGGGAATGATTTTATTTACAGAAAATGCTTGTAAATACAAATTCTGAAATATTTATTCACTGTTAAGCTTAGAGATGAATAAGCTGTACAGCTCATCATTTCTTTTTGAGGGAGGGTTAAGAGGTGAATTCTGATATAGGCCAAAGCTTTCTTCGTGATAAGTATGGTAGTTAAAGCTAATATCATTTTCAAGACAGATGTCAATAACATCTGATACCCACTGGATTCCTCCTCTGTTATTTTTGAAGCAGTTTGTTCCGGCACCGAATTCGCCGCAATATACAGGAAGATTATTTTCAGTGGAAAATTTTATATTTTCCAGCAGGCTGTATTCAAGATATTCTTTGTTGAGCACATAGGTGGAATCAGAGCTCCACGCATCGGCTCTTGGCATTATTACAGCGTTTGCTCCCGCATTTTCAACCCTGATATATCCGCTTGCTTTATATTTATGTCCGTGTACAGCGGCAATATTGCTCTTTCCAAAGCTTGCATCATCTGTCGTGTCAGTGATGCAAAGGGAAGTGTTATCGTCATAGCCGATGGAGCTTGAAAGAAATCCGCTGCCTGAATTATCAGCCGACCAGAAATAAAATTGATTGCTCCTTGAAAAATCATCATAATAAACCGTTTTTATAAACTCACCGTTTTCATCATATTCATCAAGCCTGAGATTATCAGCATAAACTATGCCGCCTTCACCAAGATTTTTTGCTTGAAAAACAAGACTTAGCATGCTGTACGACATATCATCAATTGTCATATATGAGCTTTCAAGATACTGCCACTGGCTGTTAGAAATGTCAGCTCTGTCGCCGCTGAATGTGCCTGCTGCCCATTGTGAATCATAAGTCATGACAATAGTTTCGTTGGGATAGGTGTAGTCATAATCTGTCGTATTTGCCCAGCTGAATCCTTGATGTGTGTACATGTGCGGTTCGTAATAATGGAATTCATAAACAATGTTATCATCGTCTATACGAACATAGTTGTTTTCATCATTGAAATTCTTCCATTCGGTAAGCCCCGTATCGATATATTCTACAGCACACATTTTTTCAATAAAAATAATGTGGTTGTTATCAACGGTTCTGATTCCGTTGGTTATTTCCTGTGCAAGCTTCTGCCATTGTGTCAGCCCTTCTTCGGCTGATTCCTTTACTGCAACTACAGGTTCATTTACAATTCCATATCCCAGTACTGCTGGCTCGTCACTGTATCTGTCAGCAATTTCCGTCCAGAGTGCCGTAAGTCGCTTTTGGTTTTCTTCATTCAGCCATAGCTCCTCACCGTTACCCTGTGACTGATAACCACCCTGCGGATAGTGCATATTAAGAAGAAGTCTTATACCATATTTTTTAGCCTGCTCAATATTTTTGTCAATCCATTCAAAACCTGTTTCACTATATGTATACGGATTTTCGTCGGATTCAAACAATCCATAATTGAGATAAAATCTTACGGAATTAAATCCCATTTCCGAAAGCTCTTTATAGCTTGCCTTTGTGTGATGCAGATTTTCAGGAGGCGTTTCAGGGTTTGCCCAGACATTATTGCCAAACGCTATGCCTTGAATTATATATTGATTATCCGTTTCATCCTTCAGAATTCGTCCGTCAGCTTTAATAAATCCTGTTTTTTCAATTTCCGTGCTGACAGACATCAGCTGACGTCGCATCAGGCAATAGTCAAAGACATTCAATATGCTGTCATCATTAAGGTCATAATCCTTTTCGGATAAATCTTCTGTTTCACAGCAAAGCAGAAAACTTCTTAAATTTACAGCATCGGTCGTATTGTATGATGTGTCAGCGAAGGAAACGGGCGAAAATACAGATGTAAAACAAAATGATGTGATTAATGCAGAAAGAATTATTTTTTTTAGCTTCATACTGTCACTCCTTACATATTTTTGCAAATATCGTAAATTAAATTATACAATATACAAAGAGAAAAGTCAATGCAATGTATCGCTGATAAAAAAGAAAAATATGTAAGGTAATACGCTCTGGTTCGCCTTAAATTACAGCATCAAAGCCTTTAAGTGATTGCTGCCGCACCAGAGGCGAGGGCAAGTGCTGCAGCACCGCCTTCAAGGGCTGCGATACGCTTTTCAAAGACATTCTGTGTGGAGTTTGTGAGTCTGCCATAGATATTGCCTGCATCAGTAAGTCCGAAGCGTGCTGCTGCATGTGCGCAGTTATGAAATACATATGATGTAGTCTGGTAGATAGGTACGGCACGTGAATCGGTTGCCGGATCGGGAGTTTCCTGTCCAACATGAAGCTGGAGTGTTTCAAATTTATAATCAGACATAAGTATTTTTCCTTTCATATTTAAGAACCTGTCTTCACAAGCGTATACACCTGTCTTTTTGATAAATTTCGTCACTGACTTCGTTGAAAAATCTTGCCGTACGTCAAGTATGCCTGCGATTTTTCGCCCTGTTATTGACTAAATTATATTCAAAAATCCAAATATGTTTCTTGTGAAGACAGGTTCTAAATCTTGTTTTCATAGATTCTAATGCTCACATTTTTATCGGATTTTGTGATTACAGCACATTCGTCCGAACCGGAAATTGGCTCTTATAAGCTTTTCAAAGTAGTACAACATAGAGTGTCACCATTTCTATAGTTTTATTTCCTATTGTTTTGGTAGGTTTAATACAATTGTAACATATATTATCTATTGTGTCAATAGGCATTGTAAGAATTTTGTGAAATTTTAAGATGACAATTTATAAAACTGTTGTCTGAAACACTAAATCCAACAAAGCCTATTGACAAAGTAGGAAATATCTGATATAATGTGTATAAAGCCAACAGCTTATGTTTTACAAAGGAGTGTAGAAATATGAAAACATATAAAAGAATTACAGATTTAATTGGTGGTACACCATTGCTGGAGCTTTTGGGCATTGAAAAATCACACAGACTTGAAGCAACACTGCTAGGGAAGCTTGAATATTTTAATCCGGCGGGAAGCGTCAAGGACAGAATTGCCAAAGCAATGATTGAGAATGCGGAGGCAAAAGGAATTCTTAAATCCGACAGTGTTATCATTGAGCCAACCAGCGGGAACACAGGAATAGGTCTTGCGGCTGCTGCAGCTTCAAGAGGCTATCGTATTATAATTACAATGCCTGAAACTATGAGTATTGAGCGCCGTAATCTGATGAAGGCATATGGTGCAGAGCTTGTTCTTACAGAGGGTGTTAAGGGCATGAAGGGTGCTATTGAGAGGGCAAACGAGCTTGCGGCGGAAATTCCGGGTAGCTTTATTCCGTCACAGTTTACAAATCCTGCAAACCCAGCAGTGCATGAAGCAACCACAGGAGTTGAAATCTGGAATGATACAAATGGCAGGGTGGATATATTTGTGGCAGGTGTCGGAACAGGCGGTACAATCAGTGGCACTGGTGCGTATCTGAAGTCAATGAATCCCGATGTTAAAGTGGTTGCTGTCGAGCCCAAGAGTTCTCCTGTGCTGTCAGAAGGCGTGGCCGGAGCTCATAAAATCCAGGGTATTGGTGCGGGGTTTGTACCCGAAACGCTGAATACCAACATCTATGATGAGATCATCACCGTGGAAAATGAGGATGCATTTGAAACCGGAAGAACAATTGCGAAAAACGAGGGTGTGCTTGTTGGAATTTCCTCGGGTGCAGCAGTATGGGCGGCAATTCAGCTTGCAAAGCGTCCTGAAAACAAGGGGAAGATTATTGTTGCGCTGCTTCCTGATTCGGGTGAGCGTTATCTCTCTACGCCTATGTTTGCAGAGTGATTTTTATAAATATTTCTGTATGAGTTTTTAAGAGTGAAAAAGTGTGCTGCAACAATGCGGCACACTTTTCACATGGTTATATACAATAATCGTTTCCTTGTATTTGGGCGTTATGTTCAATAATGTCCTGAAGTGTTATGCTGTCAACATAATCTGTAATTGCTTTGTAAAGCCCATCCCAGACATATAGGGACATACATTGACCTGCTCTCTGACATTCGTTTTTATCCTGCTCAAGACACGGAATAGGGGCAAGACTTCCTTCTGTTACTCGTAGAATTTCGCCAACTGTATATGCATCCGGACTTTTTGCAAGCATATATCCGCCCTGATAGCCACGGTTTGTTTTCAAAAGACCACCTCTGCTTAGCAGCGGTACAATTTGTTCCAGATACTTTTTGGAAATTGACTGATGTTCTGCAATATCCTTGAGTGATACAAAGCCATCATCCTTGCGCATTGCAAGTTCAAGGAGCATTCTGAGTGCATATCTGCCTTTTGTGGAAATTTTCATTTTTAAGTTACTCCTTTCCGTAAAATCATATATCCTATTATACCATAGGTTTAGTATGTTTTCAAGAGGATTTGCATTGTATGCTAAATCAATATTTATTTATTTTTCATAAATATACACTACTTTAAACAGGAAAAATAAGAAGTTGTATAAATAGGATTTGTGCATAGATTTTTGAGCATAATTTTAATCAGAACAAGGAAGGGGTTTGCAGTTTTACTGGCGTAAGACAAAAAAACCTGACGTAGTTATTATTAAAATTTGCCAAAAAGATATGTGCTATATCCTGTTGATACAACTTCTGATACAAAGTTTTATTTACAGCATTGAAAAAAGTGATAAAATATGCTATACTATAACTGTAAAAAATTAAGTAAAATATCGTGGAAATGAAAATCGGTATTTTGAGTAAGGAGAGTTAGTTATGGCAGACAAAAGACCGGAATCTATGGAAAGAATCGTTACTGCGGAACTTGCAGAAAAGTTCATTGATGAACAGGTTGCCCTTGTGCGTCA
>SVNU01000088.1 GCA_015066715.1 Ruminococcus sp.
GCGGCAAGCATGAAATAATGATTGTTACCTCTGACGCAAATGAAACGGGAGAG
Organism: Ruminococcus sp.; assembly: GCA_015066715.1. Lineage (GTDB taxonomy): Bacteria > Bacillota > Clostridia > Oscillospirales > Ruminococcaceae > Porcipelethomonas. The sequence goes on from SVNU01000088.1 coordinate 54, forward strand.
TTTCAGGTCAGCTGGGATAATACAGGAGTTCTTTAGGAGGTGCAGATGTGTATATTTTAAAGCTTAGCTATGAAAAAAATGATATACGTCAAAACGGTGAATTCTTTTCGGGATTTGGCATGGCATACCGTACAGACTATGAAATTTTTGAGCCTGTGCTTGAAACACAGGTCAATTCCGTGGGGCATTTTTCCTTTACGGTTTATCCCACACATCCCCTTTATGAGTTTGTCGACCAGCCAAAAGCACTGCTTGAAATTGTGCGTTACGGCTTTGATGAACCCCTTTTTATCGGGCGCATGGCAGAGTGTGTTACAGGTCTTTACAATGAAAAAATGCTGACCTTTGAAAGTGAGCTTGCGTTTTTACTGGACAGTGCAAGGACAAATTTTGCGTCCGGTACATCCGATACGGCGGCAGGCTGGCTGAAAAGAATTCTTGAATATCACAACAGCCATGCTGATAATTTCGGAACTGTATACACTGTAAACATTCAGCGTAAATTTGAGACTGGCAAAGTGTCGGAAGCGTTTGCTTCGGAAACGGTTCAGCCGTCTGCAGAGGAATTCAAGGGGACCTTTTCAACCCTTGAGCTGATATTCAGGCTTCTCATTGAAAAGTACGGCGGAGTACTGAAAATGCGTCATGAAAACGGAATTAATTACATCGACTGGCTTGATGAAGGTGACCTGCATGTGTCATCCCAGAAAATTGAACTTTCCAAAAATCTGATAAGCATTGAGGGCAGCCGTACAACCGATGAGCTTCTGACGGTTATCAGACCTGTCGGTGACAATGTCAGCACAACCGATGGCGAATCGGTTCCCCTTGACATCAGGCTGTTTGACGCTTCGCCGCTGATTACAGACAGTGACGTAAAGCAGGTGATAAATCCCAAGGTTTCGGAAGCGTCCGACCTGAAATTTACGGACGTTCTTTATTCGGAAAGTCTTGTGAGGAAATACGGCTGGATTCAGCGTGAAGTCACATTCAGCGGAGTCAATAACAAAGCAACTCTTGTCAGAAGGGCAGTGAAGTATCTGCAGAATATGTCGGCTGCCGAAAGTATCACAATAAATGCCGTTGACCTTTCAAGGAAGGACAACAGCATCGAAAATTTTATTGCAGGTGATTATGCGGTTGTAAATTCATCGGTTCATTCCTTTGCAAACAGAAAAATGCTTATCAGTTCGGTTTGTCTGAACCTTGCTGACCCGACAGCAGGGGAGCTTACGCTTGGAAGTGAAGGGGTGACGATTACGTCACAGCTTGGCAGAAGCGGCGGTGTGAGTTTTTCGGGCAGTGTTTCGGCAGGTGGAGGCGGAAGGTATGACCCCGAGGGCTCTGCTTCATCCGCTCTGACAGCGGCAAAGGAGTATACCGATTCGGTGTCGGCGCAGAAGGTGGACAAACAAACAGGCAAATCCCTCTCCACAAACGATTTTACCGACGATTACAAGTCACAGGTTGACACCAACACCTCTGATATTTCGGCGTTGAAAACAAAGACGGATACGACCAATTCCGACATTTCGGCGCTTACTGCAGAGGTTGGAAAAAAGGCGGCGTCTGCCGATGTCTACACAAAAGCACAGACCGATTCAAGGATAACCGAAAAGGTATCTGAAATAGTGGCAGACGCACCCGAGGAATTTAACACCCTCAGGGAGATGTCAGACTGGCTTTTGCAGCATGCCGAAAGTGCGGCGGCAATGAATACCGCCATAACACAGAATGCCGCCGACATTCTCGCTCTTGCCGAAAAGACCGATGCGGAAAAGCTTGACATTGCAAGTCGGAATTATGTGCCGATAAGGTATGTTTCCGGTGCTAAGGATTTCAACACCGACTTTCAGATTACAGCGGAAGAAGCGGCGAAAGTGATTTTTGTAAATCCGAACAAGGATGCGCTGTCGGACAACGCTCCGTTTTCGGGTTCGGAATGCCGTTCATATACGGTTGCGGTGGAAAGGCTTTACGGCAACGGTGACCTTGAATATGTGCTGAAGCAGACATGTGTCAGTGTGCAGTTTCCGGGTACGGAGCATGCAAAGGTTTATGAGCATCAGCGTTTTTACATAAAATCCACTTCAACACGCTGGACTGACTGGGAGGAATGCGGCAAAACGGCAGATGATACAATGCTTGGCATGATAACGCAAAATGCAGATGATATTGCAATCAACAAGGCAACACTTGGGTATCAGAGGAAGAATCTGTTTAATCCGAATGCTGTGAACTGGTATAAACCAACGGCGACTTCGATAGCCGATGACGGAGCAGTTGTGTCTGCTGTGACATACGATTCACGTTCATGGGGAATTGCCAACGCAGAATATTTCCTGACGCTTCAGCCGGGAAAATATATTGTAAAAACTGAAACCTCTGCCCGTACCGATGTTGCCGGTAAGGCGGACGCTGTCCGAGGATATAACGAAAGCGGAAAGCAGGTGTTTGCCGTAACTGCGTATGAAGAAGGAGTGAAAACCTTCTCCTTCACAATCAGTACCGCCGCAACAATCGGGATAATGTTCAAGCTGTTCACCCAGACATGCAGGATTATGATTTACAATGCGGATGTTTATACGGACGATACCTATGAACCGTATGCCGATGATGTCATAACCCGATTTGAAAGGTTTGAACAGCAGCCGCTGCTTTACAGCAGTACCATTACCGAAGAATCTCCGCTGACAGTAAATATACCGGGTCTGTTCAGGAATTATTCAGCTGTGATATGTCAGATGTACACGAGCAATTATACGGACAAGTTCAATCTGACGCTTCCGTTAAAATACATTAAATCACTGGGGACAGGCAGTTATTACAGTGCCGAAAATCAGCTGCTGTTTGAGTATGTGGATGATGATAACCTTTGCGTCAGAACAGGAATGGGACAGTCAAATCCGACGATGAGCGGTGTGAAAATTATTGCTTTATATTAAGAAAGAGGTGAGAATATGAAAATATGGCTTAAAAGAGCGCTACGAACCTTCCTGCAGACGGCTGTGGGTTACATGGCCGTTAATATTGCGGTGGTGGATTTCAGCAACACAAGCGCCGCAAAAACGGCAGTTATCGGACTTTGCGTTTCAGCAACGGCGGCAGGACTTGCGGCGGTTATGAATCTGAAGGAAAATTAAGAAAGTGAGGTTTATATTATGGCAAAGAAAGTATTTATCGGAGTAGGACATGGCGGAACTGACAGCGGAGCGGTGAAGTATATCATTGAAAAAGAGTACACGCTTAAAACTGCAAAGGCAGTTTCGGAGTATCTGAAAGAGTACGGCATTGAGTACAAGTTCAGCCGCACTGCTGACGTTGACACCGATATGGACAGCAAGGTTGAAATGTGCAATAACTACAACCCTGACCTTGTAATTGACGTTCACTACAATGCAGGTGGCGGTACAGGTTTTGAGGTATACAGAAGTGTTGTGGGCGGTACTTCAAAGACACTTGCCGAAAATATCAATGCAGAGGTTAAAAAGATTTTCTCGAGCCGTGGAGTTAAGACGAAAAAGCTTGACAATGGCAGAGACTATTTTGCGATTATTCGTGAAACTGATGCTCCCTCCGTACTCCTTGAGGGCGGCTTTGTTGATACAAAGTCGGATGCGGATTTTGTAAAGGCAAACTACAAAAAACTTGCAAAAGCGTATGCAGACGGTATTGCGAAGACTCTTGGTGTAAGCAAGCCGAAAGCGCTGCCTGTGCTTGACAAGGACGGCTACAAAAAGGGAGCAAATACAATCGGCAGTTATGCGCTGAAAATGCTGCTTCTTCTTGCCAAAAATAAGGGACTGCAGCCTTACGGCATGGATGTGAATTCATACTGCTTTGGTGACGGTACGCAGAATGCTGTAAATTATCTGCTGAAAAAGTGGGGTTATCAGCCTAATGGCGTTGCCGGAAAGAATTTTGAGAGGAAGCTTTACAGTGAGCTTGAAAAGGCGGTGAAGTGATGAACACAGAAATTATTGTTGCTCTGATTGCGTTTGTGGGAACGCTTATAGGTTCGCTTGGCGGTATCGTGGTGTCGGCACGGCTTACAAATTATCGACTTGCACAGCTTGAACAGAAGGTTGACAAGCATAACCATTTTGCAGAGCGTATTCCAGTTCTGGAGGAACAGATTAAGGTTGCAAATCATAGGATTGATGATTTGGAGAAGAATGCATAAATTTAAGCGGCAGGGATTTTCCTTGCCGCTTTTTTCGTTTATATACAACAAAAGCCCGAGGTGTATCGGGCTTGTTGTGTAGAAATATTCTTCTTGAATTTATTTCGAACTGTGTCGATATTTGTATTATATCATGTTTTTATGACGGTGTAAAGGGATTTGAAGGAAAAGTTTTCGACAGGGTTCGACAAAGTATATTTATAATGATTTTTGTACGACACTTGTACGACATTTATAATAGTTTTTTTGAATTTATCTTAAATATGTGGAAATAAGCAAACCTCGTAAATACGCCATTGGGGACGATTTTACGAGGTTTAATTGGTGGTGAGGATGCTCATCCATTAGTTTATACGTATTTTTAAGCTTTGCCCGATGCTACACCTCATAGCTGCGTGGTTTGGATGTAGCCAGATTTTGAAGAAAAGGAGGACCGGTGGGCTTAGCTTAGTGTTGGGTTTCTTTATCTCACTATGTCGTATCATATATCAAGTTACTCCTTACAGCCAAAACCGTAAGGAGTAATATTGGAGTTTTATTTACATCTTTTAAGAACTTCAATCAAGTATTCCCATGTTCTTATTACAGAGGCAATGTTAAGCCTTTCAGCAGGTGTATGGATATTTTCAATGTCAGGTCCGAAAGAAACTATATCTGAATCAGGTATTTTTTCGGTAAAAAATCCACATTCCAAACCAGCATGAATACCTGCAATTACAGGCTCCTTTCCAAACATATCACGATATGTGTCAGCCATAAGGTCACGCAAAGGCGAGTCTTTGCGATATGTCCATGCAGGATAGTCACTGATGAGTTCAAGGGTACCGTTCATTGTATTTATGAAATTTTCAAGCTGATTCACCACGCTTGTTTTACCGTCATTTGAATTACTTCTTATTAAAAAATCAGCAGATATTTTTTCTTCTGTAACAGAGAAAACGCCAAGATTGAGCGAACTCTCTACCATTCCTTCAATATTTTCACTCCATTTTATTACTCCTGTTGGGGCATTGGCAAGGAACTTTAAAATAGTATCTGTATTCTTTCTGTTGTATAACAGGGGAGTGGTATCAGATTTTTTTATAGAAAAAATGATGTCGGGGTCTGAAGTGAAATTAACAGCATTATATTCGCTTACTAATTTTTCAAGCTCTGTAATAACGTCTGTTTCAGTACCGATTATTACAGAAGCTTTGTTTGGAATGACATTCATCTTTCCGCCACCCTTTACATCAGCTATATGGAAATCAGAAATTTTTGAAAGAACGTCATTTATGAGCTTAAAAGCATTCTGTCTGCCTTTTCCGATGTCTATTCCGGAATGTCCGCCAAGAAGTCCGGCAACAGATATTTCATAGATGTTTTCAAGGTTTACGCAGGGTGTATCAAGAGTAATTTTGCAATGTCCCGTGATACCGCCTGCACAGCTGACAGTCAGAATACCTTCTTCTTCAGAGTCAATGTTGAGAAGCTTTTTACCCTTGACAAGTGATGAATCAAATTCTTCTGCACCGTTCATACCCGTTTCTTCATCTCGTGTAATAACTGCTTCAATAGGTGGGTGAGGAATATCGTCTGAATCAAGCAGTGCTAAAATATAAGCAATGGCAATGCCGTCATCACCGCCAAGAGTGGTATCCTCTGCCCAGATATATTCTCCGTCAGTACACAGGTCGAGTCCCTCAACTGACATATCCTTTGTACAGCTTTCTGACTTTTCACATACCATGTCCATGTGTCCCTGAATAATTACAGGGTCGCTGTTTTCATAGCCTTCAGTGCCATCAGCATAAATTATTATATTTCCGCCATTGTCCTTTACTGCCTTTAAGCTTCTTGACTTAGCAAAATCAAGCAGGTATCTGCTTATCTGCTCTGTATTGCCTGAACCATGTGGTATTTTTGATATTTCACTGAAAAAATAAAATACTTTTTCGGGTTTAAGATTTGTAAAAGTTTTCATGTCAGCCTCCGAAATCTTTAAATTGAATTACAGAATCCGTCTTATCATATTATCATCATATTTTTATCTACAGATATTTTTGAATTCAAGGCTTGTTAAAAATAACATTTCCGGGATTTAAATAAATACCCATGTATGATATCTCAATCCTTTACATAAGTATATCATTTTTTTATGTTTAAATCAAGACAGCAGAATATTTTTGATTTGCATTATCAAGTGAAAGAATATTGTATTTCTGTATTACTCGAAGAACAGTTTTAGTATTTATATTTAAGCATTTAATCTTGACAATGTGCCTGATTTTTATTACTTTCAGTTCAACGGAGAAACAAAGAAAAAATATTTTTGTGAGCAAAAGCGAGACTAATAAAAAAGTATTTTTCTGAAAATTTGTCCGTTAAATTAAAAATAATATTAAAGTTTGATGAATTTCAAAAAAACCTGTATTTATAAGCTTTGATTTGGTGATGTTAATTTTGGATATGAGCATAAAAATTGAATCAGATATATTTGAACTATTATATGCTGTTTATTTGATTTACAGTTAGTTTAAAGGGGAAAAATGGATTTTTGGTATTTATGCTATTATTAAACTACAGTGAAAAATTGCAATTTGACATGTATTTTACAAATTTGGGGTAAAATAATAATTATAGAAAAAATCTGCAATCGGAAGGGGATGTGTTACAATGAAAAAATAGGCTTTGTATTGGTGGTTACAGAATTTCAGGTGGACAGCAATAAAGACTGTGTATTGTGTCGGCTATGACGGTAAAGTCTGAAATTTTACTTATGGATGAACCAGCGAGTGCTCTTGAACCGATTTCAACACCAAGAATAGAAGAACTTGCAATTAAACTGAAAAAGAGTTATACTATAATTATAGTAACGCATAATATGCGGCAGACGGTGCGAATTTCAGACAATACGGCATTTTCTTATAGGAGAGCTGGTTGAGTTTGACAATACAGAAAAATTGTTTTCACGGCTGTCTGATAAGCGTACTGAAGATTGTATTACGTGGAGGTTCGGATAAATGAGAAGCAGATTTGACGAGCAGCTGTCAATTTTAAATACAGAAATGATTCAGATGGGTGCACTTTGCGAAGAAGCTATTGCCCTTGCTTCAAAGGCGCTTACGACAGGTGACGTTTCGCTTGCCAAAAAAGTTCCGCCAATTTCATCTGATATTGATCATAAGGAAAGAGATATCGAGTCACGCTGTCTGAAGCTTCTTTTGCAGCAGCAGCCTGTTGCAAGGGATTTAAGACAGATTTCAGCTGCATTGAAAATGATTACCGATATGGAACGTATCGGGGATCAGGCAGAGGATATTGCGGAGATTATTGCTTTTCTTGACGGAAAAACCGCTGATGAAACAATTCACATCCGTGATATGGCTGCTGAAACGATATGTATGGTGACTGACAGTATCGATGCATATGTTAAGCAGGATGTTGAGCTTGCAGGAACGGTCATTACTCACGATGACAAGGTTGACGAATATTTTGACATTATAAAAAACAGCCTTATTAAAATGATTGCTGAAAATCCGGGAATAGGAGAATATGCTCTTGACCTTCTTATGATTGCAAAATATTTTGAACGTATCGGTGACCATGCAACAAATATTGCGGAATGGGTTATATTCTCGGTAGCAGGAATTCACAAGGAGACAGACATATGATATGGTGTGTTGAAGATGATGCAAGTATCCGTGATATAGAGGTTTATGCGCTGAAATCCACCGGTTTTGAAGCAAGAGGCTTTGAGGATGGCAGCAGCTTTTTTGAAGCCTTGAAGGATGAAATTCCAAGGCTTGTAATTCTGGATGTCATGCTTCCGGGGGATGACGGAACGCAGATACTTAAAAAAATGAAAGAGAATGTTAAATATGCGGATATTCCGGTAATAATGGCAACCGCCAAGGGAAATGAATATGATAAGGTGCAGAGCCTTGATCTTGGTGCAGATGACTACCTTGTAAAGCCTTTCGGTATGATGGAAATGGTTTCAAGAGTAAAGGCAGTGCTTCGCAGATGCAGTCCGAAACAGGAAAAAGAGAAAATGCAGATAAGAGATCTAATGGTAAACCTTGAAGAACGTACAGTTTATATAAATAAAGATGTTGTGTCGCTGACGTATAAGGAATTTGAACTTCTGAAGCTGTTTGTGCAGAATCCGAAAATGGTTTTCACAAGAGAGCAGATTTACAGTAATATATGGGGTTCTGATTTTATAGGTGAAACGAGAACGGTTGATATGCATGTCCGTACGCTTAGACAGAAGCTGGGAGAATATGGAAATATTATTAAAACTGTGCGTAATGTCGGATACCGTTTGGAGATAAATCAATGACAAGTAAAATATTCAGAGCAATTTTTCTGGCATCTGTTGTTACATTATGTGCCGCACTTTTTGTTATAACAGGATTTTTTTATAATTACTTTTCAGGTATACAGTTAAACCAGTTAAAGGATGAGCTGAACCTTGTAAGCGCTGCTACAGAGCAGTCCGGAATTAATTATCTTGAAAAATTAAGTTATGAAAATTATCGGATAACATGGATTAATTCCAAGGGAGAGGTTTTATTTGATTCCGATGCTGAATCTGAATATATGGAAAATCACCTTGACAGAGAGGAGATAAGTGAAGCGGTTGAAAACGGCAGCGGCAACAGTGTAAGACGTTCGTCAACTCTTTCGAAAAAAAACTTATATGAAGCTGTACGGCTTTCTGACGGAACTATTTTAAGAATGTCGGTAACACGTACAAGTATTATTGCGGTAGTAATCGGAATGCTGTGGCCGCTAATTGTAGTAATATTTATTTCTGTCATCATTTCAGCGATTCTGGCGCATAAGATGTCAAAGCGTATCACAAAGCCATTGAATAATATTGACCTTGACTATCCCCTCGATAACAATACATATGATGAGCTTGCACCGCTTCTCAATCGTATTCATCAGCAAAACAGACGGATTAACAGTAAAATCAATGAACTGAAGCAAAAAACAGACGAATTTGCTCTTATTACGGAAAGCATGAAGGAAGGACTTGTTCTTCTTGACAGCAATAAGCGTATTTTAAGCATTAATCCTGCGGCTAAAAATATTCTCGGGGCAGAGCAGAAATCTGTCGGGGAAGATTTTCTTAAAATTGAGAGTAGAACTGACATTAATATTGCAGTGGAAAGAGCGTTCGGAATCGGGCATTGTGAAATCCGTGTACGGAAAAGAGAATTTGAATATCAGTTTGATATCAGCAGAATAGAAAATAACGGAAAAACAGTCGGTGCTGTTCTGCTTGCTTTTGATGTAACCGAGCAGGCAAATTCAGAAAGAATGAGGAGAGAATTTTCTGCAAATGTATCCCATGAGCTGAAAACTCCGCTTCAGACAATTATGGGCAGTGCGGAGCTTTTGGAAAATGGACTTGTAAAGCAGGATGACATATCAAGATTTGTCGGGCATATCGGAAAAGAAGCCGGCAGACTGCTGTCACTTGTTGAGGATATCATACGTCTTTCGCAGCTTGATGAGGATGGACAGATGCCAAAGGAAGATATTTCACTTGGTGAAATTGTAAGGGAGGTTTTTGATGTACTTTCAAAAAGTTCAGCTGAAAAAAATATCGCATTCAATCTGGTAGGAGATAATGTAAGTATTTTAGGGGTAAGGCAGCTGTTTTTTGAAATTTTCTATAATCTGTGCGATAATGCAGTAAAATACAATAAGGAAAAGGGAAGTGTTACGGTAGATCTCTGCGAAACTGCCAGTGAGATTATTTGCAGAATTTCTGATAACGGAATCGGAATACCACCCGAGCATCAGCCGCGTATTTTTGAAAGATTTTACAGGGTTGACAAAAGCCATTCGAGAAAATCAGGGGGGACAGGTCTTGGACTTTCTATTGTAAAGCATGCTGTTGTATACCATAATGGTACAGTTTCTCTTGAAAGTATTGTCGGCAAAGGAACAACGGTTATTTTAAAGTTTCCGAAACAGCAATAATAAAAGAAACAGCAGCTGTTTAAGGCTACTGTCGGTAGTTGATTATTTTATCTTTCTGATATTAATTATTTGAGGCGGTCAATGACCGCCTCAGTTTGTCGAAAAAGTCGTTTTTGGAATTTCAAACCAAAAGTTTTTTGGTCCAGCAATTTTTCAAAAATGCTGGCGGAATCCAAAGGCAGAGCCTTTGGTCGCTCACCGCAGTGAGCGAAAATCC
>SVNU01000089.1 GCA_015066715.1 Ruminococcus sp.
CAGTTTTAAGTATTATTTTCTTTGTTCAAACTTTCTTTTTATAAGAAAGTTTGTGCATTCTTTTGTTACTTTTCTTGTGCAAGCAAGAAAAGTAAGGAATATAAACAGAAAGATAAATATAAATTTACGGTTTATTAATGTCATGAAGATTTTTTCACATTGACAATCGTCTATGTATATGCTATAATAACATATAGATTTATATCAATGTGAGGTGTATAACTTATGACAAAAACAAAACTGGCAGCCGAGTATTTTTCGCAAGGCTTCAACTGTTCACAATCTGTTTTTGCTGTTTTTGCCGAGAAATACGGACTTGATAAAGAACTGGCCTTAAAAATCGGATGTGGCTTCGGGGGTGGCATGAGAAACGCTGAGGTTTGCGGCGCTGTAACAGGTGCTATTATGGTCATCGGGCTTAAATATGGTCATATTATCGGAAATGATAATAACAGCAAAACTCTTTGCTATCAGAAAACTCTTGAGTTTACAAATGCTTTTAAAAGACTGAACAAAAGCATTATTTGCCGTGATTTGCTCGGATGTGACATTTCAAAGCCGGAAGAAATGAACAATGCCGCTGAAAAGGGCTTATTTAAAACAACATGCGTCGAAATGATTTGCAATGCTGTTGAACTTCTGGAAAGGCTTGGTTATTAATATGAACCATGTACAGATATTCAAAGCTCTTAGTGACAGTACACGTCTCGAAATTGTACTTATGCTCTCTAATACCGAAAAAATGTGTGCGTGTAAAATACTGGAAAAATTTGAAATAACCCAGCCCACCCTTTCGCACCATATGAAAATACTTTCCGAATGCGGACTTGTAAACACACAAAAGGTGGGCAAATGGTCACATTATTCATTAAATCATGATGCGATTACTAATTTCAAAAAATTTATAAATAACATATAGTAGAGGTTGTTATGGAAAAATATTGTGATAACTGCTGTCCGAAAACAAGCTGTAAAAATAATGGAAACTGTGCTGCATGTGTTAAAAAGCACAGAGATACAGATAGTCTGCCCTACTGTCTTTTCCCGAATAATGATGGTGATAAAAGTCTGCGGCATTTCTATGAGAAGCTGAAGGAACGTTTTGAAAATGAAAAATAATTTCAATGGTGAATGTATTATCTGTAATGCACCCGCTTGAGTACTTTAATAAAGGCAAAGCTGCTGAATGTCAAATCTGCGGAAAACAGGAAGTTACAAAAGCATTATGTAAGAATAAACACTATGTCTGTAATGAGTGTCACTCATGCGGCGTTAAGGCGATTATACAGATTTGTCTTAATGAAACTTCAAAAAGTCTTATGGAAATCGGCAATATCGACGGTCCAAGATGCTGTAAACGTAATTCATTTTTATCAATTCTTACAGCTATAGATTATGCTGCCGACAACTTTGGAATTTATATGAAAAAATCAAATATACAATGTAATTACAGTAATAAGAACAATCAATGTATTGAAAACAAATGTCCATTTTATACATAATCGTGGTTCCGATTTTTCGCATTTCATATTTTATTATGTACTCTTATCTTTGTTAAAAATATACTGTTTATGGCCACATCATACAAATTAAACGTTTAAAATTCTTGCATTTTTATTGTTGACATTTTACCAAAAAAATGATAAACTGTTAATAGAAAATATGCATCATATCGTTTAGCATCACCATAAGCACTCGTACTTAAAGGAGTTGATAGAATATGACTTACAAAAAAACAGTTTCACTATTTTTAGCAGTAATCTTACTTATAATGTGCTTCCCTGTCAATGCAGGTGCTGCATCATCAGTAAAGGGCGATGCCAATGGTGATGGTGTACTTTCTGTCAGTGACGCAGCATATATTGCAAGATGTCTTTCCAAGAGAAAGACAATTGATTTAACAGCCGATTACAACGGTGATGGTAAGGTCACAGTTTCTGATGCGGCAGAAATTGCAAGAGTTCTCGCAAGTGCGCAGGTTGTAACCAATGCACAGATAATTCTTAATCTTGTAAATCAGGAACGTGCCAAAGTCGGCGCTTCACCGCTTACATTAAACACCTCGCTCTGTAACGCTGCAGATATAAGGGCGGTAGAAATAGTTGATAGTTTTTCACACACACGTCCTGACGGCACATCGTTTTCAACTGCCATTGACAGCCTTAACATAAGCTACAGAGGCAGCGGTGAAAATATTGCGGCAGGTCAGACAAGTGCAGAGGAAGTAATGGCGCAATGGGTTGACTCACCGGGTCATTATCAGAACATTATAAATCCAAACTACACCCAGCTTGGTGTAGGATATTATCTTGATAACAATTCAGCCTATAAGTATCATTGGGTACAGTTATTTATGTATAATTAAAAACAGCTGTCACAGGTAAATTTCCTGCGACAGCTTTATTATTTTGCTATTTCTGTGCGTGAAGCACAAGTACATCATCTTCCGCAATGTCCGTCGGACCTCTGGGTATAATAACCTCAGAGCCTCTTTTTATAAGTATTACAAGCTTTGACGAACTTTCTGAATAATCGGAAATTTTCCTTCCTATCCATTTATTTCCATGATGAATTTTTTCCTCAACAAACATAGCGGCTCCATTGCACTGATATTCCGGTGCACTTACTACAACTATATCCCCGTCCTTGATTTTGGTGTTTCCATTAGGGATAATTCTTTCATCCCCTCTTATTACAAGGACAAAGAGCAAATCCCACGGAATTGACAATTCCCGTATTTTTTTGTTTTTCCATGGATGAGCACCGTTTACAGTGAGCTTTATAAACTGTACATCCAGCTCCTCAACATAGTCATTGAAGGTTTTAAGGACATTTGAATTGTCATCAATCATTTTAAGCTTTCTTGACATAAAAGGAATAAGCGTTCCCTGAATAAGTATCGAAATAAGCACTATGCAGAAAATCATGTGAAATATGTCATTTTCAAGTACATCAACCGAAACAATCGCCATTATCGCAAAAACTATGGACGCCGCACCACGAAGTCCCGACCAGGATACAAGAAGCTTTTGTCTTGTACTGCATTTAAAAGGTGTTAAAACCGCAAAAATTGTCGCAGGTCTTGCAATCAGCATAAGAAATACCGAAATTGCAAGCGCTGGCAAAAATACCTTCGGAAGTGATGACGGAAAGGACAGGAGGCCGAGAAGAAAGAATATCAGCATCTGCATAAGTCCTGTTACACCATCAAAAAAATGCACCATTGATTTTTTATTTTTTATGTCAGAATTTCCAAGTATAATTCCAACGATATATGTACTTAAATATCCATTACCGTTTACAGCTTCCGGAAGCGCAAATGCAAGGACAGCTATTGCAAGTACAAAGGCTGCATCAAAGCCTTCCGTTGCAAAGGTAAATTTCTCAAGAACATATTTTGCACCCAGAGCAATTACCACCCCTATGGCAATACCGTAAGCAAACTGTGCAAAGACAAGATATATAAGGGAGCCTGCGGTTGCAGTGCCGTTTATCATGGAAATAGCAACAAGCGTCAGCATATATGCGCAAGGGTCATTACTTCCGCTTTCCATTTCAAGCAATGACGCGGTATTTTCTTTAAGTCCAAGCTTTTTTGAACGAAGAATTGAAAAAACTGAAGCAGCATCTGTCGAGCTGATAACCGAACCAATAAGAAAGCTCTCCCATACTGGTATACCCAAAACAAAATAACAGAATACGGCTGTAAGTGCCGCTGTAACAACAACTCCCAATGTGGAAAGCCAAATTGACTTTGCGGCAACCTTTTTTGCTTCGCTCCATCTGGTTCCGAATCCGCCGTAAAACATAATAAAAATAAGTGCTGTTTTACAAATGGTCTCGGCAAACTCATAATTTTCAAATTTAATTTTGAAAATTCCGTCAGATCCGAAAAGCATTCCCAGAGCAATAAAGCCCAGAAGTACCGGAACGCCTATCTTATTCGTAAGCTTATTTGTTACGACACATATTATTACTACCGCCGCTCCGATAAGTAAGAATATTTCCATGCTTCACCATCCGTTACAGAAAAAGAACAACAACACAAAGAACAATCAGTATCACACCTGCAATAAGATTTATTATACCTGTTTTCATACGTCCTTTAATTATGGATTCAACACCATTCCATATTGATGAAGCAGACAAAAGTGCTGATGCAACAACAAGCCCTATCGTCTTTGGTATAATGTCAAGCGAGCCGATTATAATTACTATTACTGCAACAGCAGATATAACTGTTCTGATAAGAGTTGTTTTGGTACTGTTGTTTTCATTCATTTAAATCTCCTCCGTTTCTTCTGCTTACCTTTTTCTTACTGCCGTCAGGATTTACAATATATGTATTCTCAAGCTGCGCCGAAAGACTTCTCACAAAGCTATCACGATACTCCTGACGAAGTGCAGCCTGCTCCTCCTTTTCCTCCGGAGTAAGTTCCTCCGTACGTGATTTCCTTGCAAGGAAATTTATTCTGTCTATTTTTTTCTGTTCCATAAAATTTTCTCCGATACAATGTTGTTTTACAGTAATAGGTGACTGCCACCCATTACTGTAACAAAACTCTCCTTAAATATCCGCTTTACCGATATGCCAGATATTTTCCGCATAATCCTTTATAGTTCTGTCTGAACTGAACTTGCCTGCATTACATGTATTCAGCCACATTTTCTTTGCAATATTCTTTCTGTCGCCGAAATCACCAATGCATTTAAGCTTGACTTCAATATAATTTTCAAGGTCGCCGAGAAGATAATAATTATCAGGTGAATGCCATGAAGCCCCATCTGTAAGGGAATAGTAAAGCTCTCTGAAGTCACCGCTTCCGCCGTCAGATACAGTACCATTGATAAGAGTTTCCACAACCTGTCTGATTTTCGGATTTTCAGCCATAAGCTTACGGCTGTTGTACTTTGGCATAATATCCTTGAGTTCCTCTACTCTTGCACCGAAAATGTAGTTATTTTCTTCTCCGGCTTCACCCACAATTTCAATGTTTGCACCATCAAATGTACCAAGAGTCACAGCACCGTTAAGCATAAGCTTCATATTACCTGTACCTGATGCTTCTGTTCCGGCTGTTGAAATCTGCTCTGAAACGTCTGCTGCCGGAATAAGCTTTTCTGCATAGGAAACATTGTAATTTGAAACGAAAACAACCTTTACGTATCTGCTTACTTCCTCATCACTTTCAACAAGCCTTGCAATTTCGTTTATAAATTTGATAATAGCCTTGGCTCTTTTGTAACCCGGAGCAGACTTTGCACCGAAAATAAAGGTTACAGGGTTCATGTTGATAATTTCGCCCGACTTGATGCCATAGTAAATATAAAGAATTGAAAAAGCATTGAGAAGCTGACGCTTGTATTCATGAAGTCTTTTAATCTGAATATCAAAGATTGAATTCGGGTCGATTGTAATGCCTTCTTTTTCCTGAATGTACTTTGCAAGCTTTTTCTTGTTTTCCTTCTTTATATCAAGGAATTTCTTCATTACAGCTTCATCTTCACTGTAGCCTGCAATTTTTTTCAGCTCATCAAGATTTGTCATCCACTTTTCATTGCCGAGAAGCTCTGTAATAAGCGCTGATAAATCCCTGTTGCAGAGCGCAAGCCAGCGGCGCTGTGTAATACCGTTTGTCTTGTTCTGGAATCTCTTAGGATAAATCTTGTACCAGTCAGCAAGAACTGTATCCTTTAAAATTTCCGTATGAATTTCCGCAACACCGTTTACGTATGAAGAACAGTAAACTGCCATATCTGCCATATGAACAAGACCGTTTCTGACAATTTTGATTCTGTCAATTTCCTCCGGTGTTTTATCGAGAGTATACATTTCAGCAATAAGCTTTTCGTTAATCTGTAAAATAATCGAGTAGATTTCAGGGAGAAGCTCCTCAACAAGACGGCAGTCCCACTTTTCAAGAGCTTCCGGCATTACAGTGTGATTTGTATAGTTAAACACTTTCTTTGCAAGAGCGAATGCCTTATCAAAGGATACGCCGTTATTCTGCATAATTCTGATAAATTCAGGAATTGATATTACCGGATGTGTGTCATTGAGCTGAACTGTAATACTGTCTGATATATTATCAACTGTTCCGCAGCGGTCGATATGCTTCCTGATTATATCCTGAAGTGAAGCACTGCAGAAGAAATACTGCTGCTTTAAGCGAAGCTTCTTGCCTTCCCATGTATCATCATTTGGATATAAAACCTTTGAAATGTCTTCGGCATAAATTTTTTCAGCTGCCGCTTCAAGATAATTCTGTCTGTTGAAAAGGTCAAAGTCAAACTCTTTTACCGCCTCTGCCTGCCAGAGTCTTAATGTGCTGACATGATTTGTTCCGCATCCGTAAATCGGCATATCATAAGGCACTGCCTTTACAGTCTGACCATTAAAGCTTACCTCAACTGTTTCACTGTCAATTCTTACAGACCATGGGTCACCAAACCTTGTCCAGTCATCAGCTGTTTCTGTCTGGAAGCCATTTTCGATCCCCTGCTTGAAAAGACCATACTTATATCTGATACCATAGCCGTCAAGAGGCAAATCAAGAGTAGCAGCACTGTCAAGAAAGCATGCAGCAAGACGTCCGAGACCACCGTTACCAAGGGCAGCGTCTTCAATTTCCTCAAGTTCTGACAGACTTTTACCCATTTCCCCAAGTACAGCTTCTGTTTCATCGTAAAGTCCCAGACATAAAAGATTGTTGTACACTGCTCTGCCCACTAAAAATTCCATCGAAAAATAGCATGCCCGTCTGCTGTTGTTATGTGCTGACTTTGATTTATTCCAGTTAGTCATGGTATGCTTCATGACAGCCTCACCTATTGCCGCATGAACCTCCTGAGGCGTGCGACAGCTTTTAAGTGCTTCTCTGAGAGTTTCCTTGTAACTATTCATTATCCTGTCTCCTTTTATCTGTTGTACATTTTGTTGAGTTTTAAGATTTTCTTGGCAAGCTTCGGAGTAAAGTCCTCAGCCTTTGTTCTGTACTGCCAGTTTATTCCGATGGTTGACGGTGTATTCATTCTGCCCGACTTGCCGTTTCCGAGGAAATCCTGCATCTGCGCCACGGCAATCTTTGCAACACTTGCCCAAGTTATTCTTAAAATCCCCTTAGGAATATCCTTTTTCTTTTTGACATTCAGATACGCCATGCAGTATTCAAGTGTCTCCTTTGACTGTGAATCCACCCATCCCTTTAAGGTTTCGTTATCGTGTGTACCTGTGTAAGCAATACAGTTGGAATTTTCATAGTTATGTGGAAGATGCTCATTTCCCGAACCATTGCCGAAGGCAAACTGCGTAATCTTCATGCCCGGATATCCTACCTCACTAAGCATTTCTCTTACATCTTCTGTAATAAATCCTAAATCTTCGGCAATGATATTAAGGTTACCGAGCTGCTTGTTTACAGTTTTAAAAAGCTCTGCACCCGGTCCTTTCTTCCATTCGCCTTCCTCGGCTGTTTCGTTTCCGTAAGGAATTGAGTAATAGCTTTCGAAGCCTCTGAAATGATCAATTCTGATTATATCATAGCACTGCGCTGAAAACTCAAGTCTCTGAATCCACCACTTAAAGCCTGTTTTCCTGTGATAATCCCAGTCGTAAAGCGGATTGCCCCAAAGCTGACCGGTTTTTGAGAAATCATCCGGCGGACATCCTGCAACAGCTGTTGGTTTTTTATCCTTGTCAAAGCAGAAAAGCTCCGGAGAAACCCATGCCTCTGCGCTATCATATGAAACGTAAATAGGCATATCACCTATGATTTCAATACCCTTGTCATTTGCATACTTTTTGAGGTTTTTCCACTGCTCAAAGAATTTATACTGAATAAATTTGAAAAATTCTATTTCCTGTTCAAGTTCCTTTGAAGCCTTTGCAAGAGCTGCCTTTTCTCTCATTGCAAGCTTTTTATCCCATTCATACCACGCTTTTCCGTCGTTTGCGAATTTCAGTGCCATAAAAACAGCATAATCATCAAGCCAGTAAGCATTCTGCTCCTTGAAAGCCTTGTAACTTTTTGAACTGTCACGCTTGAACGCCTTGTATGACTGCTTCAAGACCTTAAAACAGCTTTTATATATCAGCTCATAATTAACACTGTCTTCACTATCCTGCCACTTAATATCCTTTAAATCAGATTTCTTAAGCAACCCTTCACGTTTTAAGGTGTTAAAATCAATAAAGTAAGGATTTCCTGCACAAACAGAAAACGACTGATAGGGCGAATCACCGTAGCTTGTAGGTGAAAGGGGCAGAATCTGCCAGCATTTTACACCTGCTGTCACAAGAAAGTCGACAAAATCATATGCCGCTTTACCCATTTTACCGATGCCATACTCAGATGGCAGACTGGATATGTGCATAAGTATACCGTTTTTTCTCATTTTCAACTCCGTTCTGCTGCAAGCTTAAAGCAGCATTTTATTTATAGCAAATCATATTGCTTTATATTTTAAGGGGGATTATTATGCAAAAAATATTTGCAGGATTTACAATTTTTTTAACAGGCGCTATTGCCTACAGTATTATAGAAATAATTTTTCGCGGTTTCACTCACTGGACTATGGCTGTCACGGGAGGTATCATATTTTTGATACTTTTCGGAATCCATTCAAATCTCAGGTCATTGTCATTTACAAAAAAATGTCTGCTCGGTTCAGCAATTATTACCTCGTTTGAATTTACAGTCGGGGTTATAGTCAATATAATGCTGCGTTGGAATGTCTGGAATTATTCAGATGTTCCGCTGAATCTTCTTGGACAGGTATGTCTGCCGTTTACAGTAGTATGGTTTTTTTTATGTATGCCGGCATATTTTCTTTGCTTCAACCTGAAGAAAATACTGCGGTTTACATGACAAAAAACACGCATACAAAATGTACACTTCTATTATAACATTTTCTGCGGTAATATTTCAAGTGATTTCAGAAAAAAGCTGTCAGAAATGCATAGTTAAACACCGCCCGGAGATAAAATTCTTCGGGCGGTGTTTCATTATATAAGCTTTTGTGCAACAGACATTATTACCGGCAGAGTTGCAATAGAAAGAAGGGTTGTTACTGCAAAAAGCTCAGACGCATAAAACGAGTCTTTTTTAAATTTTATTGCAAATAATGTTCCTGTGGCAGCCGCAGGACATGCAGATGCCAGTATAACAGTTCCCTTGACAACACTCTCAACCGGAAAAAGGCATATAATTGCCGCTGTGGCAGCCGGAACAAGAATAAGCGACACAAAGGAAACCTGATAAAGCCTGATGTTTTTCAGTGATTTGAGAATGTTGGTCTGGGCGATTGTTACCCCTGCCGCAATCATTGCAAGTGGCGTATTCATATCAGCAAGGAATGAAAGCGTTTTAAAAATCGTTTCCGGAACTGAGATTTTCAGAATGAAAAGCAAAAATCCAACAACTGTGGCAATAACAGCAGGTGTTTTCATCGCCCTGACAATCATTTTAGGTTTAAAGCTTCCCTTCATCATGAAAACTCCGTGAGTCCATACAAGGATGTTGAAAACAGTAACAAAAGCAGTCAGATAGAAAACACCTTCCGCACCGTAAACTCCTTTTACAAGCGGAATACCCATAAAACCGCAGTTGGAGTAAATACATGAAAAACGTTCAAGGGGCAGACACTCACCTTTTTTACGCAGAAATATGTGTGACAGCACTATTGCCGCCGCCATGCTTATTACAGAAAAAGCAACTGCAATTAAAAGTCCCTTCAGCAGCTTGCTGTCAAAAACAACCTGATAGGAAACTATTATCACAATCGGATTTACCACCATAAGAACAAGTGAGGACAAGGATTTTGTTGCTTCCTTGCTTATAACCTTTGATTTATAGCATATAACGCCTGTTAAAATAAGCAGCGCCATAATAATTACCTGTTTTAAAACTATCATAAAATCACCTTATTTTATTATTTACAATAATTTATGAAAAATGCCTTCCAAAAGGAAAGCATTTAGCTTATAAAAAAGTCATTTAAAATCTATGTTCAAAAATTTAGTCATAGTAAGATAATTGAATATATCCGCGGTATTTTAAATTATATACTAAAAAGACCAAGGTAAAAACCTTGGTCTTTGGTGCACCATCGGGGGCTCGAACCCAGGACCCACTGATTAAGAGTCAGTTGCTCTACCAACTGAGCTAATGGTGCATATTGGCTCCCCCAACTGGACTTGAACCAGTGACATCATGATTAACAGTCATGCGCTCTACCGACTGAGCTATGGAGGAATATATGACTGTTTAAAACAGTCATTTGTAAATTATGCCGGCATCGATATAATTTCCCAGGTCGTCGCCAACCAAGTATCGTCTACGCTGAAGAGCTTAACTTCTGTGTTCGGAATGGGAACAGGTGGAACCTCTACGCCATAAACACCGGCTATCTTTA
>SVNU01000090.1 GCA_015066715.1 Ruminococcus sp.
GGCAAGGCATTTCGCCGTCTGCGGACGGCGATGAGTGGCGCTGCCCCTCAACCCCGCAAGCCTTTTCCCTAAGGGATGCAGAGCAGAAAAGGCTTGACCGAAACTTTTTAATTTGTAAATTTTAATCTTTAAAGACTTTTTCGAGAAACTGAAGGGACTGTAAAAACAGTCCCTTAAATTATAATTGTCTGTTTCGTGTTCCGAAAATCTTTAGTGTCTCAAAAAGCTCACCAATATTAATTGGCTTTGCAAGATGAGAATTCATGCCTGACTCCAATGCTTTGTTTTTATCTTCTTCAAATGCATTAGCTGTCATTGCAATAATAGGAATATCAGCAAGCTCACGGTCATCAAAAGCTCTGATAGTCTGTGTTGCCTTATATCCGTCCATATACGGCATCTGAATATCCATGAGAATAAGGTCATAATATCCGGAATCAGATTTTTTCACCATATCCACGGCAATTGAGCCATCTTCAGCTTCTTCAACTATGATGCCTATTTCTTCAAGAATGTCCTTTGCAATTTCACGATTTAATTCGTTGTCCTCAACGAGAAGAATTCTCATTCCGTCAAGCATTGTTAAATCACCATCTTCACTTGGCTCCGGCTTTTTAGGCGGAGATTTTTTCTGAATTCTGAATGAAATGTGGATTCTTACAGTTGTACCTACTCCGAGTTTACTTTCAATATCAATTGTACCACCCATAAGGTCAACAAGATTTTTCGTGATCGACATTCCGAGACCTGTACCTTGAATACCGCTGACAGTAGATGTCTGCTCACGGGTAAATGACTCGAAAATACGGCTCAGGAAATCCTCACTCATACCTATACCTGTATCCTCGATAATATAATCAAAGGATGCATAGTCTTCCCTTTCGTCCGGAGTCTGATAAACAGAAACGTTAACCTCTCCACCCGGACGGGTATATTTAACGGCATTACTTATGATATTTAGAAGAATCTGATTGAAATGCAGTACATCTGCATATACATGTTCATTACGTATATTCTGAATATCAGCTGAAAGCTTTACCTGCTGTTCATTTGCAGTTTCTCTCATGATTGAAATGATTTCATCAAGATTCTGATAGATGTTTGCCTGTTTTTCTTCGATTGAAACCTTGCCGCTTTCAATTCTTGCCATATCAAGGACATCGTTTATAAGCTGGAGAAGGTGAGTACTTGAAACCTTAACCTTTTCAATGTATTCATTTACTCGCTCCTTGTTATTAATGTGCTTCTGTGCCATTGAGGTAAAACCAATGATTGCATTCATAGGAGTACGGATATCATGAGACATATTGAAAAGAAATGCACTCTTTGCCTGATTGGCAGCTTCTGCGTTTTTCTTCGCAATCTGGAGCTGTTGCTGATGCTCCTGTTCCTTTTTGATCTGATCGTTTTTGTCAACTATACCTACAATGAATTCGTTAGGTTCAGGAGAATTACCAACCTTAATAAACTGCATTTCATAATAGCGGATTTCATTGTTTTCGATTCTTCTTGGAGTTGCTGAATATGATTTTGTCTTTCTGAAGCGTTTTTTAATATAATCAATTGAGGTGATTTCAGCTACCATTTCTATATCTTCTTCGTATACAATATAGTTAAGATAGAGATTGATAATGTCGAGATAATCGAATTTACCGCTCTTTATGCGCTCGCCGAATCTTGCTTCAATATCAGGGTACAGAGTATATGGCTTAACCTTTAATGTGTCGATATTTACAAGGAACAGGGAGGTATACTCACTTCCCAATACCTCAATAATGTCACGGTTCTCTTTAAGCTCATCAGCTTTACGCTGCTGTTCGCTTATGTCCTTGATAATAGTAAGAGCCATTATATCTCCTGAACGCTCATCCTTTGTGAGGAAGTAAATCTTTCGCAGACATTTTACAGCACCGAGAGGTGTCGTAGCCCAGAATGATGTTTCAGGCATATGATTTCCCTTTTCGTAGCATTCCATAAGATACTGACGATTCATTTTTAACAGAACTTCATTAGGATTGATAACCTCATGATTCAATACGTACCACTGCTGAAAATCGTCAAAATTAAATGGCATAGGCATATTGACTGTATTTGAAACAATCTGGAACTCATTGTCGTAAAGTTCAAAAATATCACTTATAATTAAATTTTTCGTAAGATTACATTCAAAAAAGCCGATTGCATCAGAGAAAATAGCCTTTTGATAATTACGCTCTTTTTCGTGAAGTACTTCAAGGGTTTTATTCTGCTCAATTTCACGTCTTGTTGTTTCATCTACATTCTGAATACCTATGATAATGTTATTGTGACCTATCATAACATTATCACGGATTATTCTTGTACGGTAGAAAAGGTATTCACCGTTTCTTTCTATACGATAATTGATATAATAGAAAGGAGATTTTGAAAGTTCAAATTCAATTCTTTTTCTGTCAATGGCTCTTATGAACTCAGCTCTGTCCTCCTTGCAGACCATTTGTTCCGCAAAATATTTCATACGTTCATTAAAAGAGTCATAATTGTTAAAATCAGTAAGACGTTTATGCAGCTCCGGAGTTGAACGATAGGTAATTGCATCATTTGTATCGAGATTTACATGATAGAGCCCTTCAAAGTCGCTTGAAAAGCTGTTAATAATAGCTTCCTGCTGGAGATTTGCTTTCTGCTGATTCTGAAGCTGTTTGATACGTTCAGCCTCGGCACGCATTTCAACATCCACATTGTGAATAGCAATAACTACATTATCCGGATATTTTTCATTATCAGGATTTGTGATTTTTGCCTGATAATAAATTGGTTCATCATTTATCAGAATTCTGAAACAGATACAATATACCTTGTTCTTTTTCAGCTGGCCGATAATTCGTTCTTTTTTCAGCGATTCACGGACATGATTTCTGTCGGAAGAATAAACGATTGTATCTATAATGCTGAAGGTATTTTTTACAAATTCAGCACCGCTTTGCTCAAATATTTTAAGTCTCTTGAAAAAATCACTTGAGCTGTAAAGTATCATTTCATATGTAGTTAAATTAAGTGAAAAAACGCAGTCGTAATTTTCCGAAATACCGTCAAGAACAACCTTTCTGTGGTCATTTTCTTTCTGTTCAATCATGGTCTGAGTAATGTCCTTCAGGATGCTGAAAGCCATTATATCGTTGTTTTCTTCGTTCTTTTTTATGTAGAAAGTATTTTTAAAACACTTATTATTGCCTTCCTTATCAGTTGACCAGAAAGTAAATTCAGGGGTACTGTTACCGTTTTCATAAAGGCTTATAAGATAATCGCAGTTTACCTGGGAACTATACTCGTAATTATTGTTTATATCTGATGTTGTTGAGAGTAAAATTTTTCTTATGATATTGTTAACAGTAAATGGCGGCGCAAGTCCCATTTCATCGGTTATGACATTTTCCACACCGCTGATAATTTCATATACATCACTTGTAACAATATTCAGGGAAAGATTGCATTCAAATAAAGTTATAATATCATCTGAAAAAATAGCATTTTTATAAAATGAATCTTTTTTAAGGCTGTTAATTTGCTTCATTTCAGCATCGATTTCTTTGAAAAAGAGTATAGCCTGTACATCATCCTCTACCTTGCTGATATAAGCAGTAGTTTCAAACCAAAAAGAAATATCATTATAATGTGATTCTCTGTGACGCATTGAAACCTGTGTTTTTCCATATTCAAAGGCTTTGAGGAGAGCCTTGCAGTTAAACATTTCCTCAAATTGCTTCTTTTGCCTTCTGTCAGGAATATCGCTTACGATTCGTCTGATAAAATTATCATAAACGCCAGTACGATAGGCCTCAGTTGGTTTGAAAATGGCACAGTCAATGATATGATATTTATTATGTGTAAGATTTACGCTGACACTTACCGAATAAATTTTTGTAATAGCACTTATCAGCATGTTTGAATCAGGATTAATAGCGTTTGGAAGTTCAGTATTATTCATATGATACGCCTCTTTCATTAAGTTAAAAGACAATTTGCACATTTTATACGATATTTGTTTATATAAATTTTAGCATATATCAATCGTTTTGTCAAGTATAAATAAAAAAACTTGGGTTTTTGTAGCTGTATTGTAAGAAATATCAATGGGTGAGAAGTTTTCTTTCATCACAGTATTCGCATTCAATGGTATCACCGATGCCTAAAAATGATTTTGGAAGATAGCTTTCGGTATTGGTAATGCATTTCGGGTTCGGACATGAACAGTTTTTGTGTACTTTTCCTTTAAGAAGGGAAGTGCTTGTATCTGTTTCAAGCATTGTCATAATAAGAGCCATTCTCACGTACATTCCATATTTTGCCTGTTTAAAATAAATTGCACGGCTGTCATCATCAACATCAGTGGAAATTTCATCAACTCTTGGCATCGGGTGCATTACAATCATGTCTGCACGGGCTTTGTTAAGCTTCTTTTTATCGAGGATATATGTATCTTTTTGTGAAAGATAATCTTCTTCGCTTGCAAAGCGTTCTCTCTGAATACGTGTCATATAAAGCATGTCAAGGTCGTTTATTACCTCGTCAAGAGAGGAAACTTCAGTGTATTTGCTGCCGCTTGCTGTAATAACGTCCTTTATATAGGCAGGAAGTCGAAGCTGCGGAGTAGAAATAAGTACGAAGGTATTACCGGAGTAAGCAGACAGTGCCTTGCATAGTGAATGAACAGTCCTGCCGTTTACAAGGTCTCCGCAAAGTCCGATATTGAGGTTGTCGAGCCTGCCCTTTTCTTCCTTGAGTGTAAGCAGGTCGGTAAGGGTCTGGGTTGGGTGAAGATGTCCGCCGTCGCCGGCATTTATAACAGGGCAGTCAGCCGTAAGTGCGGCAGCCTTTGCAGCACCGGGGAGAGGGTGACGCATAACGAGGATGTCGGCATAATTACTTACGATTTTTGTAGTATCCTTCAGGTTTTCACCCTTTGAAACGGATGATGTTGCGGGGTTATCAAAGCCGATAATACTTCCGCCAAGTCTTATCATTGCTGACTGGAATGACATCTGGGTTCTTGTGGAAGGTTCATAAAAGAGGGTGCCCATAATTTTTCCGTCACATGCATGTGTAAATCTTTGTGGGTGGAGCTTTATTTCGTGACCAAGCTCTATAATTTTGTTCCACCATGAAACAGGGTAATCGTTAAGGTCAATAAGGTGAGAAAAGTTTGAAATCATTTTTTAATCCTCCGTTTGGTTTATGGGTTCAGCGGAGATGTCTGCCTTGTTTCAAATCGGAGATTTGAAACAGTGCAGGGCAGTAAGCAACCGGTATTTCATATTCTGAAACAACCGCCCTGCACAGGTCAGCAATGAATTGCTGACGGCAGACATCTCCTGTAACGTATGATGTTATAAGAGAGATGAGCCGTTGACAATCATTTTGAACTGTACTCCGAGATATGAACATGCGCGTTTGCATAAAAGCATGCGGTTAAGAAATATTTCAAAGTATTCGATTACATTTGAAATTTCAGTATCAATTAACATGTCAAGTATAATTGCTGTTTTGCTTTCGTTAAAATATATCACTGACTTTTCAACGGCGTAATTTACTCTGTCATGAATGTCAAAGGTCAGAAAGTCGCTGTTTCTTACACGGCTTCTGCGTACATCGGTTTTGTCGGCTATAATAAGCGCCGCTGAAATAGGGTCAACAGGCTGTGCAGTTGATTCATCGTGGTTTCCGATTGCAGATATAATCGAGCATATTTCCGAGGCGGGCATGCTTAAATTGTCAAGGAGACGAAATGCCATAACTGCACCGCTTTGTGCGTGGTCAATACGGTTTATAATGTTTCCGATGTCATGCATCATGCCGGCAATTTTAGCAAGCTCAACCTGCCTTTCATCGTAGCCCAGCTCCTCCAGAATCATTGCGGCATTTTTGGCAACTATTTCGACATGTGCAAAGGAATGTTCGGTGTATCCCTGTGCTTCAAGCGCCTTGTCGGCTCTTTTTATATATTCCATTATATCCGGATTCTGCTTTATATATTTATATGTTACGTTACTCGCCATACTTTATCCTTTCATACTGATAAATTCGTCAGATTCAAAAAATACATTATACCATACAAGGAATGTGTATACAGTCCATATTTTTCTGCTGTTGTCAGCTTTTCCATTTTTGTGGTCGTCAAGAAGCTTTATAAGTAAATCTTCGTTAAAATATTTTTTTGCAGCCTCTGATGTAAAACTATCCTTTACAACATTGTAGTATTTTTCTTCACGAAGCCATACTCTTATCGGAACCGGAAATCCAAGCTTCTTTTTGGCAGCTGTTTTGGCAGTTTCCGGCGGAGTATCCTGCTTTGCTGCAAGACGCATTGCATATTTTGTAATATACTTTGTTTCACTGTCGGTATGTTCTTTATGGGTAACACGGTATTTGGCCGGAATTCTCTGCGCAAGCTTCATTACTTCCTTGTCAAGGAACGGTACGCGAAGCTCAAGCGAATTTGCCATGCTCATTTTGTCTGCTTTAAGAAGAATGTCACCTGTCATCCACATGTGCAGGTCAAGATACTGCATCTTCGTAACATCATCCTTTTTTCTGACCTTATCATAAAATGGTCTGGTCAGTTCTGCAGGGTTTGGAGCGTTTGTTTTTATTCTGAGAAGTTTTTTTCTGTCCAATGGGGTGTAAATGTAAGCATTGCCTATAAAGCGTTCCTCAAGAGCTTTTCCTTTTCTTATGAAGAAGTTTACACCTCGTCTAGCAGGAAGTCTTGATGCAATAGAGCCGATTGCAGAGCGGAGTCTTAAAGGCAGACGGTCGTAAAATGTTCCGTTCGGCTCACTGTATACATTGTATCCACCGAAAATCTCATCAGCACCCTCACCTGAAAGTACAACTTTTAATTGCTTTGAAGCTAAATTGCATACAAAATACAGAGCAACTGCCGAAGGGTCTGCAAGAGGTTCATCCATGTGATACTGGATTTTTGCAAAACTGTTCCAGTATTCCTCCGGAGAGATGATTTTGCTTGTGTTTTCAACTCCGATTGCTTTTGAAAAGCTTTTAGCCCAACTGATTTCGTTATATTTTTCATCGCTGCCGAAGCCTACTGTAAATGTTTTGTCGACATCTGCAATTGCAGCTACATAGCTTGAATCAACGCCGCTTGATAAAAAGCTTCCGACTTCAACATCAGCAATCTTATGCGCCTTGACTGAATTATGAAATGTTTCGGAAATCTTGTTTGTCCAGTCATTGAGAGACGGTTTTTCATCTGCATTGAATTCAATTTCCCAGTACCTTTTTATATTAAGCTTTCCGTCCTTGTAGGTAAAGCAGTGTGCAGGGGGAAGCCTAAAAACATCTTTGAAAAATGTTTCGGTTTGTGCCGAATACTGGAATGTAAGATATGTTTCAAGTGCGTCTGTGTTCAGTTCCTTTTTAAAATGTGGATGAGGTAGGAAGCTTTTGATTTCTGAACCGAAAAGAAAGCTTTTTCCCGAAAGGGAATAGTATAAAGGCTTGATTCCGAAAAAATCCCTTGCGCCGAAAAGTTCTTTTTCATTTTTATCCCATATTACAAAGGCAAACATTCCTCGCAGCATATTCAGAATATCTGCACCGTATTCCTCATATCCGTGAAGAATAACCTCTGAATCGCTTTGTGTTCTGAAAATATGTCCCTTTTTTGTAAGCTTTTGTCTTATATCCTTGTAGTTATATATTTCACCGTTGAACAACAGGATTTTTGAATTGTCTTCGTTGAAAATAGGCTGGTCACCCTGCTTTAAATCGATAATGCTCAGCCGTCTGAATCCGAGCGCTATATTTTCATCGGTATATTTTCCGCTTGAATCAGGGCCACGATGAATAATGGTATCCATCATCTGTTCGAGTACTTTTTCTGTGTTGCAAATATGATTTGTAAATCCGGTAAATCCGCACATACATTTATTCCTCCGGGATGAAAAAATTACATTTATAAAATAATCTATATACTATTATACTACAAACTGATACATTTTTCAATAAAATTAAACTACATATTTTTATATATTTATAAATTTATTTTTTAATGGTCATAATAGATTATTTTATGCGGGCAGGTTTCAAATTATTGTACATATAAAATTTTAAAAAAGTATTGCAAATTGCTTCGGATTGGAGTATAATAACACTATGTGGGTTAGGAAATTTCCTTTTTCTGCATGTGATTAATACAAAAGATATGGAGCATCAGTAAAATGGCGAAAAGACGTCAGAAAAGGTCTTATACCTATGTAAGGGGTGCTACAAGACCTGTTATCCGTTTCAGATTTAAGGTTGTGGTTGTTATATTCATAATAATAACAGCTGCGTGTTTTGCAATATACATGACAGGGGTTGATTTCGGCGGTGACGAGCAAGGCTCGTATACTGCCACATGGCTTGAAGAATCTGCTGATACAGTGTCAGGAGACAGTGCTTCAGAGGACGACGGACAGGCTGACACCGCTGAGACAGTGAATATAGAAAATCCAGTTCCTGAATCAGAGCCGATGTCACAGACTTATTTCGGAAAATGCATGTTTGTCGGGGATTCTATTACGGTAGGTTTGTCGGACTATCAGTTGGTTCCCATGAAAAACGTGTTGGCTGAAATTGGAATGAATATAGAAAAGATAAATACGGAAACTATGCAGACTGCATATGGTAATACTACCGTTCTTGATGCACTTACACAAAGTGCCCCTGAAAATGTTTATATTATGCTCGGAAGCAACGGTATTGCATGGCTTAGTATTGATGATATGATTGCAGAGTATTCGAAATTTACAGAAAGTGTAAGAAAAGCGCTTCCGGATACAAAGATATATATTCAGTCAATCCCTCCTGTAACAGCGGCAAGGGAAACAGCTGAAAGTCCAATTTCAAATGCTGATATCAATGAGTATAATTCAAGGCTCCTTGACCTGGCGAATGAAAAAGGATATTATTATGTTGATGTTCATTCAGCTCTTGCAGGGGCAGACGGAACATTGCCTGTAGAAGATGCAGCCGATGACGGTATGCATTTCAATAAAACAACATATGATGACATGATAAAGTATATTTTATCGCATGTTGCAAAGTAAAAAAAGGGAGAAAAGGAAAATGAACAAAATGAAGAAAATGCTTGCAGGAATTGTAATGACAGCGGCAATGCTTGTTTCGGTAACAGGCTGCGGCGGTGATGGAAAAACAGCTTCAAAGCCGCTTAATGAAATTACACAGGCTGTTATGGACAGTGGAATTGAATTTCCTGAAATGGTGGAAGTAAGCGAAGAAAATTTCCAGTTTAAGTATGGAGTAACAGCTGATGATTATTCTGAGTTTTCAGTATGGTGGGCAGGCTCCGGCGGAGACGCTGATGAAGTGTGCATTGTAAAGGCGAAGGATGACAAGCTTGATACAGTGAAATCAGCCGTTGAAAAGAGACTTGAGGATCAGAAGGTGGTTTTTAAGGATTATGTTCCGGCACAGTATGACAAACTCTGTGATACAAAGGTAAACACAGAAGGCGACTATGTATACTGGGTTTGCACAAATGATAATACCAAGGCAGAAGATACAATACTTTTATACTTTGAATAATATAAATTAAAGTCGGATAATTTTTATCCGACTTAGTTTGTTCATGAGATTTTCGGGGAAGAAGATTTATATTTTTCTTTCTAACTTAATTATATTTTCGTACTTTCTTGCTTGTGCAAGAAAGATACCAAAGAACACACAAACTTTTTTCTTTTCTTGAAAAGAAAAAAGTCAGCAAAAAAGAAAAAATTCTTTACATAAATTTGTTACTTAAATAATAATGTTTCCCTGTACCTGTCAACTTCATAATTATATAGTTAAAATTCCATTTATAAATGGTTGCAGCTCAAAATAAACTTGCAGACTTTCTCAAGCTATAGCTTAATTTGCTGGGAGAACTGCGTTATATGCAGACTATCTGCAATAGTTTGCTTTTTATCGGGTATGGTAGTTCTTTTAATGGGAAACAGTATGATTGTATTTTAAATTATGACGCTTCAATTTTCTTTGTTCAAACTTTCTTTTT
>SVNU01000091.1 GCA_015066715.1 Ruminococcus sp.
GGTTTGGTTCGATGTCGTTCTTGTACATTGAAGCCTGCTTTTCATCGTTGATAAGAATCATGATGATGTCAGCCTGCTTTGCAGCTTCAGCAGCTGTGAATACTTCAAAGCCCTGCTTTACAGCCTTATCCCATGACTTACTGCCTTCGTAAAGACCGATGATAACTCTTGCATTTTCGCCAAGTGATTCCTTTGCATTAAGAGCATGTGCGTGACCCTGGCTTCCGTAACCGATAACAGCGATTGTCTTGCCGTAAAGAAGGCTTAAATCGCAATCTTCCTGGTAAAATACCTTAGCTGAATTTTCCATTATAAAGACTCCTTTTATAATAAAATATATTGTTTGGGTGGGTTTCTGTCATAAGCTTAATAGCTCATACAGTTTCCGCCTCTTTCAAGAGCTACAAGACCTGTACGGCACATCTCCATTATGCCGAAAGGCTTTACAAGCTCAATAAAAGCATTGATTTTTGAAGTTTCCCCTGTTATCTCGATACAGAGCGCATCAGGAGAATAGTCTACTATTTTCGACCTGAAAACATCTACTGCTGCAAGAACATCCTGTCTTGTAGCGGAATCATTTTTTATTTTTATCAGAAGCAGCTCACGGGTTACAGTTTCATCTCTTTCCATAACCTGTACCTGCTTTACATCGTGCATTTTGTCAAGCTGCTTGATAATCTGGCTTTTTGCATATTCATCACCCATCATGCAGACTGTAATTCTCGAAAGCTCCGGTGACTGTGTTTCCCCTACAGTAAGAGTATCAATATTAAAGCCCCTTCTTGTAAACATGCTTGAAACCCGTGTCAAAACACCGAATTTATTCGCAACTAAAATACCAAACACATATTTTGCCATCAGATTTCACCTCCGTGAACTTCTGTAATAATATCATCAATAGAACCGCCCGGCGGAAGCATCGGAAGTACAAATTCTCCACAGTCCACAAGACAATCAATAACAACAGGACCATCCGCTGCAAAAGCTTCCTTAGCAGCATTTTCAAGTTCTTCCTTTGTCTGGACTCTGATTCCCTTTGCGCCAAAGCTTTCGGCAAGCTTTACAAAGTCGGTTTTTCTGTTTAAGGTTGTATTTGAATAGTGCTTGTCGAAGAAAAGTGACTGCCACTGTCTTACCATACCTAATACACCATTGTTCATTATTACCACTATAATAGGTGTGTTCTGTGAAACTGCTGTTGCAAGCTCGTTCAGGTTCATACCAAAGCTTCCGTCACCTGTAAACAGAACAGTCTTTTCACCGGTAGCAATAGTTGCACCGATTGCAGCACCCATACCAAATCCCATTGTTCCAAGACCGCCGCTTGAAATAAATGTTCTGATTTTTTCAAACGGATACCTCTGGGCTGTCCACATCTGATGCTGCCCTACGTCTGTCACTACAATGGTATTTTTATCCGCATGCTCACTGATTGTATCAATAATGGTATACGGATGAAGCCTGTTTTCTGCCGGAATATCCGTATTTGCACAGTTTACCGCACAATCGCTGCATTTTCTGCTCGGACTGTTTTTAAGCGCACTTTCAAGCTTTGCCTTTTCTTCCTTTTTGAGTTCTTCAATTCTCTGCATCCATTCAGGATGGCTCTGTTTTGAAACGGCTGCAACAAGCTTTCTGATAGTTTCCTTTACATCGCCATTGATACCAAGCTGGCTTGTAACATTCTTGTCGATTTCCGCATCATCCACATCAATATGTAAAACCTTACAGTTTCTGACATAAACACTCATCTTTCCGGTTGCTCTGTCACTGAATCTTGCTCCTACTGCAATAACAAGGTCAGCCTCTGACTGTGCCATTGATGAAGCGTAGTGACCATGCATGCCCTGCATGCCCAGAAATCTTTCGTTTGAAGTCGGAATTGCCGAAAGACCCATCATACTGCATCCTATCGGAGCATCGATAAGCTCTGCAAAATCCATAACCTCTCTGCTTGCCGCTGCAGATATTACACCGCCGCCGCAGTATATATAAGGCTTCTTTGACTCGCAAATCATTTCCACAGCCTTCGAGATGTCCTCGCTGTCAGCCTTCGGAGATTCAAATGCCGGTGCTACCACTGCGTTTTCAAATTCGCATAAAGCGCACTGCACATCCTTCGGAACGTCAACAAGTACAGGCCCCGGTCTGCCTGATTTGGCAAGTCTGAAGGCTTCACGAATTGTATCCGCAAGCTCTGTAACATCCTTAACTATGTAATTATGCTTTGTAATAGGAAGTGTAACTCCGCAGATGTCAACCTCCTGAAAACTGTCACGTCCGAGAAGATTGCAAGGTACATTACCTGTAATTGCGACCATAGGAACAGAATCAAGATAAGCTGTTGCTATGCCTGTTACAAGATTTGTAGCTCCCGGACCTGATGTTGCAATAACAACACCTGTCTTGCCGGTTGCCCTTGCAAAACCGTCAGCTGCGTGAGCAGCACCCTGTTCATGAGCAGTAATAATATGATTTATTCTGTCACGGTTTTTGTAAAGTTCGTCGTAAAGATTAATAACCTGACCGCCCGGATATCCAAATACACGGTCACAGCCCTGTTCAACAAGAGCCTCAATAATAATCTGCGCACCGGTAAGTTTCATAATTTCACCTTTTCTGCTTCTAATGTAAATTCTTTTTATAAGTACCATATGTTCAAAATGATACTAATACATTGTTTTATTATAACATATTTTTTTTAGTTTTTCAACACTTTATTCAAAAGAAAATGGGAAAGTTTTTTTAATTTTGGCTTACACTATTGACACCACTTGACTTTTTTTATATAATTAAGGCAATAAAACTATGGAGGCAGATTTTATGGAAATTTATTTATTATTTGCTCTTTTTATTGTTTTTTCAATATTCTGGTCTTATCTGTGGGTTAAAACCTGCAAAGCTCCAACAGTCAGAAGATTAATAATTCACACAATAATATTTGTTTTACTTTCACTTGTAGTTGCTTATCTTACCATACACCTTATTTTTCTTCCCGTCAATGACAGCTACAGCGCTTCAAATATTGGTGCTGTAGGTATTTTGTATCTGATATTTCTTGTTTGTTTTGGCATAGCATGTTTTTCGGCTGTTGGAATAACTATTGAAAATTTCATAAATGCAGATAAAAATAAAGAATAGTTCTTTTTAAAGCATTATAGTTTATCTAAAAAATATTTAAAAAAGAAAATTTATATTTAGCGCTGTATTCTTGTTCTTAACTT
Source organism: Ruminococcus sp. (assembly GCA_015066715.1). GTDB lineage: Bacteria > Bacillota > Clostridia > Oscillospirales > Ruminococcaceae > Porcipelethomonas. The sequence goes on from SVNU01000091.1 coordinate 3,228, forward strand.
TCTTTGCTTGTGCAAAGAAAGTTACAAAGAAAGCACATAAACTTTTTTCTTTTCTTCGAAACAGAAAAAAGTTAGCAAAAAAGAAAAAATTCTATCCGTCATCCTGCAAATTAAATAATAATGTTTCCCTGTACCTGTCAACTTCATAAATTTATAATTAAAAGTCCATTTATAGATGGTTACAACTAAAAATAAACTTGCAAGTTTTCTCAAGCTATAATTTAATTTGCGGGGAGAACTGCGTTTTATGCAGACTATCTGCAACAGTTTGCTTTTTATCAGGTATGATAGTTCTTTTAATGGGAAACAGTATGAATTTTTCAACAGTTTTAAGTTTTAATTTCTTTTTGTTTCTTTTTCTCATTGAGAAAAAGAAATGTGCTTCTTTGGTAGCTTTCTTGCACAAGCAAGAAAGTACAAATATTAATTAATATTAGAAATAAAAATATAAATTTATATTCCCACAATATGAAAGGAACCGTTTTCACGGTTCCTTAATCATTTATTATCTGATTTTTGTACCAGGTGCAACGTCATCGCTTAAAAATACAACCTTTGCACTTCCGTCAGGCTTATCAGCCGCACAAATCATACCGCAGCTTTCTTCACCGCAAAGCTTTACAGGCTTTAAGTTTGCAACAATCATTACTGTTTTGCCTATTAAATCAGCCGGCTCGTAAAACTGTGCAATACCGGAAACCACCTGTCTGCCGCCCATGCCATCGTCAAGCTGTAATTTAAGAAGCTTCTTTGACTTCTTAACCTTCTCACATTCCTTCACCTTAGCCGCACGAAGCTCTGTTTTGAAAAATTCATCAATTGTAATTTCAGGTTCAAGCTCAATTGTCTGATTCTGCGCTTCCGCTTCTGCCATCTGTGCCTCAATAAGCTTATTAAGCTCGTCAATTTCCTTATCCGTATCAATACGTGGGAAAAGCACATCGCCCTTACATACAGTAACATTTTCGGAAAGAACGCCGAATGTTCCCGCATTTTCATATGTTACATCACTTTCAGAAGCACCAATCTGCTTCCATACCTGCGGCATAGTAGTAGGCATGAACGGGCATAAAAGTGCAGATGTAATTCTGATAGCTTCAAGGAGATTGTAAAGTACTGCTGCAAGTCTCGGCTTATTGGCTTCATCCTTTGCAAGCACCCACGGAGCTGTTTCATCAATATACTTGTTTGCACGGGATACAACCTTGAAAATTTCTGTCAGAGCATTCTGAAGCTGTGTTTTGTCTATACATTCATCAACCTTGTCACGGAGCGCCTTGCACTCTGCGATAAGCTCATCATCAAATTCGCCTGCCTGTTTTTCTGTCGGAAGTGTACCGTCAAAATACTTGATAGCCATGGCAACGGTTCTTGAAACAAGATTTCCGAAGCCGTTTGCCAGATCTGAATTTATACGGTTAATCATAATTTCATTTGAGAAAGAGCTGTCAGAGCCAAGTGCCATCTCACGAAGAATATGATAACGTATAGCGTCCGCACCGTATCTTTCACCAAGTACAAACGGGTCAACAACGTTACCCAGTGATTTACTCATTTTCTGACCATTGAATGTAATCCAGCCGTGAACAGCAAGATGCTGCGGAAGCGGAAGCTCAAGAGCCATAAGCATTGCCGGCCAGATAATAGCATGGAATCTCATAATGTCCTTTGCAACCATATGTGTATCTGCAGGCCAGTATTTTTCAAAATCATTGTAAGCACTGTTTTCGTAACCCATAGCTGTAATATAGTTTGAAAGTGCATCAATCCATACATATACAACATGGTCAGGGTCGAATGTTACAGGAATACCCCACTTGAAGCTTGTTCTTGAAACACACAGATCCTCAAGTCCCGGCTTTATGAAGTTATTTACAAGCTCTGTTGCTCTTGTTTTTGGCTGAAGATAGTCTGTTTCTGTAAGAAGCTTTTCAATTCTTTCCGCAAAAGGAGACATTTTAAAGAAGTATGCTTCCTCCTTTGCTTCAATAACCTCTCTGCCGCAGTCAGGACATTTTCCGTCAACAAGCTGAGAGTCTGTCCAGAAGCTTTCGCAAGGCGTGCAGTATTTACCTGAATATTCACCCTTATAAATATAGCCCTTGTCGTAAAGCGCCTTGAATATCTTCTGCACTGATTCAACGTGGTAATCATCAGTTGTTCTGATATATCTGTCATAGCTGATATTCATGTAGCTCCAGAGCTTTTTGAATATTTCAACGATATTATCAACATATTCCTTAGGTGTAATGCCTGCTTCTGCCGCTTTCTGTTCTATTTTAAGACCATGCTCATCTGTTCCGGTAAGAAACATTACATCATGTCCCTGCATTCTTCTGTAACGTGCAATAGAGTCACAGGCTACTGTTGTGTAGCAATGACCGATATGTGGATTTCCCGACGGATAATAAATCGGGGTAGTAATATAAAATGGTTTCTTTGACATAGTTTTACCTCCTGTAAAATTTGGTATCTTATATATTATACATTATTTATAAGCATTTTTCAAGTTTTTAAGAAAAAAAGAACATTCCGGAATCCGGAATGTTCTTTGATAAGGGATAATTATGAGAGTTTAGATATTTTTGTAAGTTATTGTTATGAAATGTAATTCATACTTTTTCTTTATTCTGTATCTTCTGTGTATGTCAGTTCATAATTATTGATTATAATAGTACCGCTGTTCTTACTGAATATAAGCACACCTGCTGAAATACCTTCTGAGAATTTAATTGTAACTGTATTGCCATCAATTATCAATTCGTCAAAGCCTTTTTCATTGCCCTTTTTGGTTATAGTACCGTTAGTACACATTAAGTCGAAATATGCATCCCAGTCTGTTCCCAGACAAACATTCAAATCAAAATCTTTTGATGTATCAATTGTTATTGTCAGAGTGTCAACTGTTTTTGCAGAATCAAGCTCTTTGGATACTTCTCCTTCAACCTCAAACGAAGTCTGCTGTGTACTATTTGTTACTGATGTTGTCTGTGCTGTTGTTGCTGACGTTGTCTGTGTTGTTGCGGATGTAACTTCAGATATTGATATTAATGTTGTAACAGTAACTTCTTCCTGTGTCTGTGATGCTGTTGTTGTTGTGGTTGTTGCTACTGTAGTTTCTGTCGATGTAGTTTCCGATACCGAAACTGATGTTACAACAGGTTCTGTTTCATCGCCTTCCATAACAATTTTTGTCAGTGTAATTTCTGCTGTACCAAGATTGCTCAGGAATACAAGCGCTTCACCGGCAATACCATCCTTGAATTCAACTTTAATCTTATTACCGTCAATTGTTATAGCATCGGTTGTAGATTCATTATTTGAATATGATAATACTCCGTCTGTGCAGTTTATATCAAACCATGCTACCCATGTGTTGCCCGTTGTGTGAACATAAACATGCATGTTAAAATTATTTTCTGTATCTGCTTCAAATTCAATAGAGTCGATATTCTTTTCTGAATCAAGTTCGAATCTTGCTGTCTGCGATGGTTCAAGAGTAAATGCAGTTGCAGACTGAGCATTTGTTCCTGATGTTAATGCTGTTGTAGCAGCTGTCGTAGCTTTTGTTGTTACCTCTGTTGTTACTGTTGTAGGTTTTGTAGTAACTGCCTCTGTTGTAGTAGTTGTAGCTTTTGTTGTGGTTGCCTGTGTTGTTTCTGATGTTGTGGCTTTTGTAGTAGTAGTAGTTGTTGTTGTTGCCTTTGTTGTGGTTGTAGTAGTTGTAGCTTTGGTTGTTGCCTGTGTGGTGGCTTTAGTTGTAGCCTTTGTTGTAGCTGTTGTCTGTGTTGCTGTAGTAGTTGTAGTTGTCACTGTAGTTGTAACCGCCGGTGTTGTAAGTGAAGGAACTTCTTCAAGCTCAGCTGAACCCAGAACAGTTCTCTTTGCAATAACAAGGTCAAATACATTTATCTTGCCGTCATCATTCATATCTGCATAAATCAGATTTTCCGAATCAATAGAACCTTCGCCTATCAGATACTTCTGAATAGCAGCAACATCGCTTAAATTCACCTTATCATTTCTGTCAATGTCTCCTTTATAATGAGCTGCAAATGCACCCATGACACTTGTTGACGCCATAACTGCCGCTGAAAGCAGCGAAATCCATAATTTTGCCTTTTTCATATTAATTACCTCTTTTCCCTCATCACGTATGTCTGAAACATACATTGCCGACTTCTTTTTTCTTTTTATTATGGCTTAATTATATCATCTCTGCACGTTTTTGTCAAGAACAAACATATGAATATCATCATGTTTGTCAGATATATACAAATAAATAGTAATTTAAAACGTTTTCGTTTTTTGGTTTGTAGTGCATTTTGACTATATTTTCACAAGTATGCAATAATTTTCAAGTTATTCTTCTTGAAAATAACATAAATATATGATATATTATATATATGGTAATATAAGAATGCATATACTATATATAAATATATTTTTGAAGGATGTGACTATTATAAAGAAATTATTTAAATTATTGATTTCTTCTGTTTTATGTACTGCATTAAGCTTATGTGGTTCAACTGTCCATGCGCAGGAAATAAACAGCATAACACTTCTCGGTGACAGTATAACAACCGGATATGGTCTTTCCGATGATGAGATGTCATATGGTGATTATCTTAAAAGCTACTTTAATTCAGAAATTGACAATTTCGCTGTTAACGGTCTCAAAACAGATGAACTTTTGGTTATGCTCGATGAGTACGAAACACAGACCTCAATACAGCAGGCTGACCTTGTATGCATTTCCATAGGAGGAAACGATTTTCTTTCTGTACTGGAACAGGCTGTTTCGGATATGGGCGGAAGCATTTCAATGGATAATGGTACAGTAAGTTTAAATATTTCGTCTGATTTTATAAGTAAATTTATCCTCGACTATTCTTCAGCACTTTCTGCTGCCACTACACAGGCTTCGGATAATATAAAAAAAATCAGAGACAAGGTAAATGAAATAAATCCGGATGCAGAAATCATCATGCAGACCGTCTATAATCCTTTTGATTCTTCAGACGAAGAAACAAGTAAGCTTATCTCACCTCTTAAAACATTTGCACCATTATACCTTTCAACCATAAATAATTCTATTAAGGAAAGTTCACCCAATACTGCGGATATTTATCTGAAATTTTACGAAAATTCATATTTATATACAAATATGAACGATTTTGACATTCATCCGAACGCAGTGGGACACATGCTTATTGCAGAAGAAATTGTTCAGGTAATCGGTGAATCCGGCGATTTTACAGTTTTTTCAGAAGAAATCTACAAAATTCCTCAGGGCGTTTTTTCAGAATTTCCAGATTATACTGCTGAGGAATTAGAACAGTTTTCGCTGGAACAGCTAAGACGTGGAACTCTTGAACAGTCAATAAGCAGAGCTGCTTCTGCAGATGCTTCTGTTCAGACCGAGGCATCCCAGGAAACCGAAACTGCAGATGTATCCGATACTACAGAAGAAACACAGCAACACAATGATGATAATAAAACCAAGAGCAAGTCAAATAAAATACTTTCAAGGATATTTCTTATTACAGGCTTTTCAATTATTTTATTTGTCACATTGCTTAAATTCATAAGAGAGAGGAATAAAAATAAATGATACTCTATCTGGTTATCCCATGCTATAATGAGCAGGAGGTAATTGAAACAACAGCCGGTAAGCTGCATGACAAAATGAAAGAACTTTGCAGCAGAAATGTTATTTCCGATGAAAGCCGTATTTTATTTGTTGATGATGGTTCATCCGATAATACATGGAATATTATAAGCAGGCTTCACAAAGAAAATAAAATTTTTTCCGCAGTAAAGCTTTCAAGAAACAAAGGACATCAGAATGCACTGCTTGCCGGACTTATGACCGCTAAAAACAAGTGTGATGCAGCTATTTCCCTTGACGCCGACTTGCAGGACGATATAAATGCGATTGATGAAATGTGCGACAAGTTTAAAAATGAAAACTGCGATATAGTTTACGGTGTAAGAAGTGCAAGGGATAAAGACACTTTTTTTAAAAAGCATACTGCCGAATCATATTATAAAATGCTCTCGAAAATCGGAGTGGAAGTAACCTATAACCACGCTGATTACCGTCTCATGAGCAGGAGAGCAATTGAAGCTCTTGAGTCATTTAAAGAGGTAAATCTCTTTTTAAGGGGTATAGTACCCATGATAGGCTTCAAATCAGATAAGGTTTATTATGAACGTCAGGAAAGAACGGCAGGAGAATCAAAATATCCTTTAAAGAAAATGATATCCTTTGCTCTTGAAGGAATTACTTCCCTTTCAATAAAACCCATAAGATTCATAACAGCACTTGGCATTGGTATTTTTATGGTAAGTATTATTATGCTTATTTATTTTCTGGTGATACATTTTATGAAGGGTGTTGTTCAGGGCTGGACAACCATTGTCGTTTCCGTATGGGCAATCGGCGGACTCCAGCTTCTTTCAATAGGTATTATCGGGGAATATATAGGAAAAATTTATCTTGAAACAAAACAGCGACCAAAATATATTATTGATGAATATCTTGAGAAATAAAACAAACGGCGGTTTTTAACCGCCGTTTCAGTTTGTCGAAAAAGTCTTTAGAAAAAGATTTTTTTCAAATTTGAAAGTTTCGGTCAAGCCTTTTCAAAGGCTTGCGGGGTCGAGGGGCAGAGCCACTCGTCGCCGTCCGCAGACGGCGAAATGCCTTGCCTCAGCGGCGCATTTACGAGGGGTGAATTGACAAAACAGCCCGGTGGGCTGTTTTTCAAGAGGGGACGCTTTGCAAGAAAAAGCGTCCCCTTA
>SVNU01000092.1 GCA_015066715.1 Ruminococcus sp.
GCTGAGGCAAGGCATTTCGCCGTCTGCGGACGGCGACGAGTGGCGCTGCCCCTCGACCCCGCAAGCCTTTGAAAAGGCTTGACCGAAACTTTCAAATTTGAAAAAAATCTTTTTCTAAAGACTTTTTCGACAAACTGAACTGACCTCGTTTTCTGACGAGGTCAGTATTACTATATACAAAAACTTCCGCAGCCTGTAATAACGCCGCAGAAGTTTTATCAGTTTTATAAAGCTCACATTATTTTTCAAAAAGCGCTGTAAGAATTGAAAAGTAATGAAAAACACTTCCGGCAACTGTAAAAAGATGCCATATTGAATGAAAGTATTTTATCTTCTTTATTACGTAAAAAACAATTCCGACAGTATAAAAAATCCCTCCTGCAAGAAGAAGTGCAAGTGACAATGAAGAAAGATTTGCAATCAACGGTTTTATTGCAAAAATTATCACCCATCCCATAAGAACATAACAAACAAGGGAGATTCTTTTGAATTTTTCAAGGTCAATTGAATTTAAAATAATTCCGATTATTGCCGCACCCCACACAACGCCAAAAAGTACCCAGCCGACAGTACCACGAAGCGTTACAAGAGTGTAGGGTGTATATGTTCCTGCAATCAGAAAGAAAATAGTGTTGTGATCCATTATCCTGAAAAAGGATTTCGCCCTGTAATTGGAAATCGCATGATAAAGGGTTGACATTGTATAAAGGGTAATCAGCGAACCGCCGTAAATACACGAAGAAACCACCGCCCACGCATCCGCATATATCGCAGACAGAACAACCAGTACAACTGTTCCTGCAACAGCAAGAAGTCCGCCAGTACCATGAGATACGGAGTTAAAAATTTCTTCTCCAAGCGTATACCGCTTTTTTAACTTTGCTGTCATTTGCATCAGCCTCCTGAAATTATTATAGTACTATAGACAAAGAAAGTCAATAGAAAAAAATCCCCCTGTCAGGAGGATTTTTTATTATTTTGTTTCGAGAGTACCATGGGACAGCGACTTCAGATATGCATTGATAAAGCCATCAAGGTCACCATCCATAACAGCACCGATATTACCGGTTTCAAAGCTTGTTCTGTGGTCTTTAACCATTGTATACGGCATAAATACATACGAACGTATCTGAGCGCCCCATGCAATTTCCTTCTGAACGCCCTTGATGTCCGAAATTTTTTCAAGGTGTTCCCTTTCCTTTATTTCAATAAGCTTCGCCTTGAGCATTTTCATGGCAAAATCCTTATTCTGGAACTGACTTCTCTGTGTCTGACACGCAACGACAATACCTGTCGGAATATGAGTAAGTCTTACAGCAGATGATGTTTTATTGATATGCTGTCCACCCGCACCGCTTGCACGGAAAACATCCATTTTGATTTCGTCAGGACGAATGTCAACTTCAATAGTATCGTCAATTTCAGGCATTATTTCAATAGCCGCAAAGGATGTGTGACGTCTGCCGGAAGAATCGAACGGCGAAACTCTTACAAGTCTGTGAACACCCGATTCAGATTTCAGATAGCCGTATGCATTTTCACCTTCGATAAGAACAGATGCACTCTTAAGACCTGCTTCATCACCATCGAGGTAATCAAGGAGAGTAACCTTAAAATCATGGTTTTCCGCCCAGCGGTTATACATTCTGTACAGCATTTCCGCCCAGTCCTGCGCTTCTGTACCGCCTGCACCGGCATGAAATGTAATAATGGCATTGTTGTTATCATACTCCCCTGTCAGAAGTGTTGCAAGCTTCTGCGCCTCAAGCTTCTTCTTGAATTCCTCAAGACCCTCGGCAATCATTTCCGCCTCGTCCTCATTGCCGTCCTCAATTGAAAGCTCAACAAGAGTTATCAGGTCATCAAGCTCTGTTGAAAGAGATTCAAGAGCCTCAATCTTGTTTTCTATAGCTTTTGTTTTCTGCAAAACCTTCTGTGAATTTTCAAGGTCATCCCAGAAGCCGGGTTCAGCAGCCTTGTTTCTGAGTTCCTCAAGCTCAATTTTTGAGTTTTCAATATTCAGAACATCCGAAAGCTCCTTTATTTCCGGAACGTATGTCGAAAGCTCACTTTTCAATTCATCTAAAAGTACCATGTAATCTCCTTACAAAATTATTTTTTCAATACATTATTATTATACTACAAAAAAACAAATACTGCAAATATTTTTTGAAATTTTTTATAAAAACGTGTAATATATGTAACTTTAAATTTTTTTGGATTTTTTTCTAAAAAAGGGTTGACAAATCCTTCAGTTCATGATATAATAATAAAGCTTTAAGTGATGCGCCAGTAGCTCAGCTGGATAGAGTGACTGGCTACGAACCAGTAGGTCGGGGGTTCGAGTCCCTCCTGGCGCACCAGTCGGATAATTCCGGTGGTACAAATCGTCTCTTACTTTGTAAGAGGCGATTTTCTTTTTGTCCCGACCGCATGCTTTTCACCTGTTCAGGACATAAAAACATAAGCAAAAGTGCCTCCACCCCTGAGAAGCACTTTTTTGTTTACACGTCTCTCTTATGCACTGACCTTTTCAGCCGATAATCAAGAGCTTACATATCACTTTTTCAGCATCTCATCAATTTTTCGTGCAAGTGCGGAAACAGGCAGACCGACAACATTAAAATAGTCGCCGCAAATCCCTCTGACAAGCAATGCACCCTTTCCCTGAATACCGTATCCGCCCGCCTTGTCAAAAGGCTCACCGGTATCCATATACCCTGCAATTTCATCATCCGAAAGCTCATGAAACTCAACCTCGGTTTTTTCGGTAAAGGAAATAACCGCATTATTATAACGTATACAGACGCCCGTATACACACAATGCCTGCGACCCGAAAGCATTTTCAGCATATCAAAGCAATCGGAACGGTCTTTGGGTTTTCCAAGAATTTTATTATCAGTCACAACAACCGTATCACATCCTATTATCAGCTCATCACTCCCCTTTTCAACGGACTCTGCCTTTAGACAAGCAAGAAATTCAGCAGCTTTGTCAACAGCCAAATCACTCGGCAAAGCTTCATCTGCATCAGATGGTCTTATTTCAAAATCATCGTATATGAGTTTTAAAAGTTCTTTTCTTCTCGGCGATGCTGAAGCAAGTATAATTTTCATTTTTTATTCTCCTTACATACTATAAATATATTATATTTTATCATATATCTGTTTTTTTTACAATATATGTTAACGAATAATCGATATTAAACCACTATTAATACACTTGTTACATTTATTTGTGACATATGCACAAATACTGTTGAATATATTTTAACTCAAATCGCCCCAATTCACGATTTTGTTTGCGAATAGTTAACAATATTATGATTGATATATGTTATAATATGTTTACCTAAGAGGTGTGAATTTAATTTTATTTGAAAGGATTGATTAATGATGGTTAAAAACAAACTTAGCAGAATCAAAGCGGCTGTTGTTACTGCAACAATGGTTGCTACTACATTAGCAGCTCCTGTAATGACTACATTTACAAGCGTTACAGCAGCAACAAAAGAAGTTTCAAGTCTGCCTTATACTCTTACAGCAGACGGCGTTGAGGATGGTCTTCGTCAGGCAAACATCGCTCTCCCTGATGGTACAAAGAAGGGCGATACAGTTTACCTTAACTTCACAACATCTTCAAAAGTAGACGCTGCAATCGGCGTTTACGGTTTCGGTACAACAAGCCCGGAAGACGGTGCTGCAAAGGGCGGTTACTGGTATTCAGTAGACGAAGCATTCGCCTCAGACGGAAAATCTTCGTTCTCATGTGAGGTAGTTATCCCTACAGCCATGGTTGGTAACCCAACAAAAATTGGTGTAGGTATCTGGTATCCGGAAGACAATTCAAAGTGGGTTCTGGAATCAATCACAACTGATAAAAAAGGTGAGGATACTCCTGCTGAACCTGATATCCCTGTAACTGCAAACAACAAGAGCGGTACATGTGAATTCATTGACAACAAAGATGGTACAGCTACAATTATTTCAACACTTTCAGCACAGTACACAGATATTTTATCAGAAAGCGCTGACCCGACTCAGTTTGATTACACACTTACACTGGGCACAGACGAAGAAGACTATGCTCCTTACAAGGACGCTGAAGGCAATGTACTTCCAGCATACGAGGAAGGTGACCCAATCAACTCACACAAGTTTGACTTTGGCGGATTCGGAATTGATGATATGTCAAATATCAGATTCCAGTCTTTTGAATACACAATCAAGTCAGATGATTATGATATGTCTACAATCCAGTACGGCGGCGGTATCAATGTAAACCAGGGTTCAGCTGCCGATACAGAAGCTGCAAAGGGCAAAGACGGTTACTGGTACAATGACCAGGGCACGGAAGACCTTGAAGAATTTGCTGATGCATTTAAAGAACACGGCATAGTTGAAGACATACACTCAGGTTACGAAGCAACAGGCTGCGGTTCATATGCAGAAATCACATGGGATGTTCCGGTAGGCGTTCAGGAACATGTTGAAATGAAGGATTCAAATGCTGTAGGTTTCCAGTACTGGTGGGGTAAGGACGATACACAGTCAACACCTAATGAAGACGGTGTAGACCTCGGCTACACAGAAATCCCTGAAATTCACCTTGTAAGCTGTACAGCTACATACACAAGAACTATGACAGTTCCTTATAATACAACTATTGAAGGTCCTACAGGTTCTAAGCTCACAAGCGGCAGCGATGATACTAATCAGACAAAATTCCCACTTGCTGACCTTGAACTTGGCAAAAGAGATAAGCTTTCAGCAATCAAATTCGTAGTTACAACAACAGAACCTCTTGATAAGTTTGTAGGCGGATTCGGTATTTCACTTGACGCTGCAAAGGCTCCTAGTCTTGCAGGTGATGATCCTAACTGGTATCAGCCAAGCAATTTTGCAGTTATCAACGCAGAAAAGAACACATTTGAAGTTATGTGGATTCTCCCTGAAGCTATAAGAGATGCTGTATATCCTGATGGCGAAGTATTAATCGGTTACTGGTACGGCGATGTTGCCGGAGAAGAGGTTAGCAGTGTAACAGTAAGTGATGTTGAATACTACATTTACAGAACACAGGAAGAAGAACTCAAAACTGAAGATGGTCTTGAACTTCCTGAATCAATTGACCTTAAGGTAGGCGAAACATACGACCTCACTGTTAACGTTGAAGGTACAACATTCTCCTCAAGCTCAGAATCAATTGCTACAGTTGATGAAAACGGTACAATCACAGCTAAGGCTCAGGGTATCTCAACAATTACAGTAAAGACACCTGAAGGTCAGGAAAAAATGATTACTGTTAATGTTAAGGCAGCTGAAACAACTCCTGCAGAGACATCAGCTACAACAACTACTACAACTAAGGCTACTACTACAACTACAGCAGCTACAACAGTTGACCCTGATTCAATCATTGACTGGTCACGTGTATTATACGGCGATGTTAACCTTGATAAAGAAGTAACTCTTGCTGACGTTGCTGCACTTAGTAAGCATGTTTCAGCCCGTGATTTATATCCGCTTATCAACGCAACAGCTACTGAAAATGCAAATTGTCAGTATGACGAAGCAGTTGATGCGGCTGACAGCCTTAAAATTATCGAATACAAAATGAAATCTATTACACTCCTCGATTTAGGTAAACCTGATAAGTCAGATTGCCCAATGTACGAAACAGTTAAAGAATAATAAATGTAATTTAATCTCCGAACTTAAAGTTCGGAGATTTTTTTCTTGACATTTTATGTAAAAGATGATAAAATTGAAAATGGATATTAATTTCAAAACTTTTAAGGATGAATAATATGAGACCAACAGACTATAAAACAAGGCAAAAAGAAATTATTCTTAATTTGTTTTTACAAAATCAGGACAAGCATCTTACCGCTGCTGAAATTGTAAATCATATAAACAGCAGTGATGAAAATATCGGTACTGCAACAGTATACCGATACCTTGACAAACTCGTCAGCAACGGTATTATACGTAAGTATTTTCTTGATGATAAAACAAGCGCCTGCTATCAGTATATCGACCCGCAGAAAAAATGCAGTGAACACTTTCATCTGAAATGCATTGAATGTGGTTCTCTTATGCATCTTGACTGTTCATATATGCAGTCACTAAGCGGACATATTCTCTCCGAACATGGATTTAAAATTGATAATTCAAGAACTGTTTTATATGGAAGGTGTAAAAACTGTGAAAAATAAAATTTTATCTGTCTTAATGACATTTACTGCGCTTTTTTCCCTTACAGCATGTCAGTCAAATACTGATAACGAACCCGACAAGCTCCAGATTGTAACAACAATTTTTCCCCAGTATGATTTTGTACGCAACATTGCAGGAGACAATGCCGAGGTAACTCTCCTTCTGACGCCTGGTGCGGAAAGCCATGCATACGAACCAACTGCTGCGGATATTTCCAGAATCCAGCAGGCAGACCTCTTTATTTATAATGGCGGCACTTCGGAAGTGTGGGTTGAAAAAATACTTGATTCAACAGGCAGAAACGACAAAAACTCACTGTGCCTTTTTGATTATATTGCACCGGTTGAGTCACAGCATGAACATCACGAGCACGATGAAGCAGGCGAACATGAGCATGATGAGGAGACTGATGAGCATATCTTCACCTCTCTTCGCAATTCTGCGCAGATGCTTGATGTAATAAACGAACGCATCTGTGAAATCGACGCTGAAAACGCTTCACTTTACAAGCAGAATTCAGATAAATACAAATCAGAGATTATTGCCCTCGATGAGGAGTTCAGCAAAATGACTTCGGAAGCAAAACGAAACATAGTTGTTTTAGGCGACAGATTTCCGTTTACATATTTTGCACAGGACTACAACCTTGACTGCCACGCTGCCTTTTCGGGATGCAGTCACGATACTGAAGCAAGTCCGGCAGTTGTATCGGAGCTTATTGAAACAGTACAGAAAAACGACATACCAATAGTTTTTCACATAGAATTTTCCGACCAGAAAATTGCACAAAAAATTGCAGATGCGACCGGAGCTGAGATCGAACTGCTGCACTCCTGTCACAATATTTCAAAGGATGACTTTGAAAACAATGTTACTTACCTGCAGCTTATGAAAAACAACTACAGCATTTTGTCGGAGGCGCTTAACTGATATGTTTGAAAACTTCACTTCAATGATGACGCCTGAATTTATAAGGTATATACTGATACCTGCCGTTATCGGCGGTGTTGCTGTAACACTTTGTTCGGCACTTCTCGGCGTTAGCCTTGTGCTGAAAAAATATTCAATGATAGGCGATGGTCTTTCCCATGTGGGATACGGCGCACTTGCCATTGCAGCTGTCATGAATTTTGCACCCTTAAGATTTGCGCTTCCTGTGGTTGTAATTGCCGCAATTCTTCTGCTGCGTTTAAGTGACAACAGTAAGCTGCACGGCGATTCTGCAATTGCTGTATTTTCAACCACCGCCCTTGCAGTCGGCATTCTCGTTTCTTCGAAGGCAGGAATGATGAATGATGTCAGCCACTATCTTTTCGGAAGTATACTTGCAATGGATACAAATGATGTGATTTTAAGCGTTGTCATGTCTGTTCTTGTAATAGTTCTATTTGTTCTTTTTTATCACAAAATATTTGCTGTAACCTTTGATGAAAACTTTTCAAAAGCAACAGGCATCAGAGTTGACATTTACAAAATGCTGATTGCCGTACTCACAGCAGTTACAATTGTTCTTGGAATGATGATGATGGGTTCACTGCTTATTTCAAGCCTTATCATCTTCCCTGCCCTGACCTCTATGAGACTTTGCAAAAGCTTTCGTTCGGTAGTAATCTGCTCAGGTATTGTTTCAGTTGCCTGCTTCCTGACAGGACTGTTCATATCCCTTGCCGCCGATACTTCTCCGGGAGCGAGTGTTGTAGTGGTAAATGTGGTTGTTTTCGCAGTTTTTACAGTTATTTCAAAAATCAAAAGCAGATAATCCACAAAATCAAAACGACGCTGCTCAGCGTCGTTTTTCACTGTTTGAACTGTTTCCGGAAATATTCATGACCTCCGGCTGCTGTACATTCATTTCCGCTTCTGCACTGCGGAATGTGAGAATCTGCGGATTGCTGACTTTGGGAATATAGATTTTTGTTGCTTTTTCTGCTTGCACATGATTGGTCATAGCTTTACTCCTAAAAAATTTTTTTACAATATTATTATAGTACAATTAACCCGTTTTTATTTCATGAAAAAAATGAAATTTTTTTGATTGGAGAGTTTTTATGAATTCCTTTTTCAATGATCTGAGTTTTAGTCTTAATGCCACCATACCGATTTTTCTTATGATGATTTTAGGCTGGCTTCTGACAAAATTTAAAATTTTCGATGAGCCTGCCGCAAAAAAATTAAGCCAGTTTTCATTTAAAATACTTCTGCCTGCCATGCTTTTCAGCGACCTTTCATCAGCTGATTTTACGGCTATCTGGGATACAAAATATGTGCTTTTCTGCCTGATAGTGACTGTTTGCTCAATCCTGATTGCAGCGCTCCTGTCCTGTCTGCACCGTGACAAATCAGAAAGAGGCGAATTTATTCAGGCATCCTACCGAAGCAGTGCCGCTGTTCTGGGAATCGCCTTTGTCAACAATATATACGGAAGCTCACAAATGGCGTCCCTAATGATTATCGGTACAGTGCCCCTTTATAATATAATGGCGGTTGTAATACTTTCCCTCACTTCACCGCAAAAGGACAAGCACAAATCCCCAAAGGAAATTTTTCTCAAGACTCTGAAGGATGTTCTTACAAATCCCATTATTATTGGAATTGCGGCAGGAATTATCTGGTCACTGCTTGAAATCCCTCAGCCTGTCATCATGCAGAAATCAGTTTCCTATCTCAGCAATATGGCAAGCCCTGTTTCGCTTATTGCACTGGGAGCATTGTTTAAAATTGAAGATGCAAAGTCAAAGCTCAGGGTAAGCTGCTTTATCACATCTGTAAAGCTTGTTCTCTTTTGCCTTCTCTTTCTGCCTGCTGCGGTTTACATGGGCTTTGAGGGTGAAAAGCTCGTTGCAATCCTTGTTATGCTGGGAAGCGCAACAACAGGCAGTTGCTTTGTCATGGCAAAAAATATGGGGCATAAAGGTGTTATCACATCGTGCTCTGTTATGATTACAACTCTTTTCAGCTCGCTGACGCTGACACTGTGGCTCTTTATTCTTAAAAGTATGCAGTATGTCTGATTAAAATCAGACAATTAAAAATGGGGATTTATACTTAGCTTTCTTTTTCTCATTGAGAAAAAGAAACAAAAAGATATAAAAACTTAAAACCGTTAAAAAATTCAGACTGTTTCCCCGTAAAAGGCAGTGTCTGACTGATAATAAGCAAACTCATAATTAATAGTCAACTTCAAACATATTCCACCCATGTTTTTAACGTTTTTATTTTGAAAAAAGCCTTGAAATTATGAACCTACAAATTTATATTTTTCTTTCCAATCTTGTTATTAACTTTCTTTGCTTGCACAAAGAAAGTTACAAAGAAATGCAGTTCCTTTTCTTTTAAGAAAAGGAACCGAAAAGAAAAATTCCATCCGTCACACAGCAAATTAAATAAAAATGTTTCCTTGTACTTGGCAACTTCATAATTGCAAAGTTAAAAGTCCATTTATAGATGGTTGCAATTAAAATAGAATTTGTAAGTTCGAAATTTCAAGCTATCTCAAACTACAACTTAATTTGCGGGGAGAATTGCGTTTTATGCAGACTATCTGCAACAGTTTGCTTTTTATCGGGTATGATAGTTCTTTTAATGGGAAACAGTCTGAATCTTGTTTCAGTTTTGAGTTTGTTTTTCTTTTTGTTTCTTTTTCTCAATGAGAAAAAGAAATGTGCTTCTTTGGTAACTTTCTTGCACAAGCAAGAAAGTACATAATGAAAATAAAGTTAGAAGGAAAAATAATAATGTTTCCCTGTACCTGTCAACTTCATAATTGCAAAGTTAAAAGTCCATTTATAGATGGTTGCAATTAAAATAGAATTTG
>SVNU01000093.1 GCA_015066715.1 Ruminococcus sp.
TTTGTCAATAAATTGAAAAAACTCCATAATATCTTCTCCTTTTCGGTTATAAATACTCTTATATTATATCATTGTCTTTTTTCTTTTTCAACCATATATCACTAAATAACAATGCTAAGGATCAGCCTAAGCAGATATTTTAATGCAATAACAACTTTTTCCGTGTCATTAAAATATTAGGTTTATTTTCTTTTTAGCAACCCGCTCGTTGCAATAAACAAAATTAAACTCACCGCTAATCTGCATATCAGCCACAGTAAATATTGCAAGGTCATCACGGCAACGGGAAATAGGCTCATAAGCAAAGGTAATCGCCCCGTTGTTTGCCACAAGGTCGCAGATAACGGAAAAATTGCTGACAGTAATACAGCGTTTGAAGCTATCAAGAGAAAATCCACGGTCGGTAATTGCGTTATGCAATAATGTTCTCGTCCCTGAAAACGGCTCTCTTACTACAATATCCTCACTAAAAATATCTTCAAGAGTTACAGCCTTGCCGGCAAAACGGTGCTTTTTTGCACAAACACCAACAAAGGATTCTTTTTTGTAAAGCTGATAACCGTATTTTGATTTATCAAACACACCCTCAATGACAGCAAAATCAATTTCAGCTTTTTCAAGCATACGCAAAAGAACTTCCGTATTATCAACAATTAAATCAAGATTATTATTTGGTTTTTCAAGAAAGGCTCGTATCTCAGGTACGATAACAAATTCACCGATAGTTTTTGTAGCTCCCACGGTGATATGAACAGTATTGTCAGGAACAAAGCTTTCACGGATATCTGCTTCCTCTGCTTTTACACTGTCAAAATACCTTTTGAGACGTTCGGCACTTTTAGTCCGAAAAAGGTGTCTTCCGTCATATTCAAATAGCTTTACTGCGTAATAATTCTCCAAGTAATGAATGTGCTGTGTTACGCCGGGCTGAGTCATATTCAGCTTTTCAGCGGTACATCGGTAATTCATTTCATCATAGAGGGTAAGAAATGTAAGCACTCTGTAATCTAACATAATAATCTCCCATTATTTAATGTTATCAGCCGATAATAAATGATAATTTGATTTTATCATATATTTACGGTATAATCAAGCGTAATTAATTAAATCAGGAGACTGCTTATGAAAGTGTTAAAAACTATGCCCGGAATCATATTGTCTGTCGGAGTGGCACTTCTGGCCTGCTGGCTGGAAAGTCTGATGCCTATTCATCTCATCGGTTCTGCAGTAATTGCTATGTTTATCGGTATGATTATCAATTATTTTTTGCAGGATACAAAAATCTTTACATCGGGACTGAAATTTACATCAAAGAAGATTTTGAAGTTTGCCATTATTCTGCTTGGTTTGTCCCTTAATATCACGACCATTTTGAACGTAGGTAAAATGTCCCTTACAGTTATGGTATTCACCTTGCTTACCTGCTTTGGCGGGGGATACTTTATCGGCAAGGCATTGGGGCTTAACTGGAAGCTTTCCAACCTTATCTCTGCCGGTACGGGTATATGCGGAGGAAGTGCAATCGCTGCTATAGCACCTACAATTGATGCAGATGATAATGATGTGGCTTATGCTATGTCTGCAACCTTTCTTTTTGATATGGCGATGATTGTTCTTTTTCCGATTATGGGCAGAGCTCTTGGTATGACCGATCAAGCATTTGGCATTTGGGCAGGCACTGCGGTAAATGATACTTCCTCTGTTGTTGCTACGGGTTACGCTTTTTCCGAGGGTGCAGGGGATTTTGCCACAATGGTAAAGCTTACAAGAACTCTTGCCATTATTCCCACTGTAATTACCTTTGCATTCATACAGCTTCACCTGAAGAAAAAAGAAGCTCTTGCTAACAGCCAAAATTCCAGTGAACTGAAAGCGAATTTCAGCATCAAGAAAATATTCCCTTGGTTTATTCTCGGATTCCTTGCTCTGTCCGTTGTTGCAAGCGTATTCCCGATTCCTGCTGAAGTGGTATCAGGAACAAAAACAGCAAGTAAGTTTCTTATGGTCTGTGCTTTGGCAGCTATTGGTCTTAATACTTCCTTTTCAAGTATGAAAAAAGCAGGTATTCGTCCTATGATTCACGGGTTTATTATTTCTGCTTTAGTTGTTATTGTGGCTCTCTTGGTTGAGATGGCGATGGGGATTGTATAGCAAAACAAGAAACAAAAGGGAGATCTCAATAAAGTATTGGAAGATAGTTCATTTCTTCCGGAAACTGTTTAATATGAATCTTTTGTGCAACTGCGGTGTTGCACATTATTGACAAAACCGAATAAATAAAGACCGCTGAGAATGTAAAATCCTCGGCGGTTTTGCTGTAAAGATAAAACCAACTCCTTGCTTCGGTACAAAACGATTCAAGGAGGCTTTTCGTTATACATTAATTCTCACCGCTGACACACCGCCCATTTCAGGCTTTTTCTCCATAAACTCATCAGGTATCTTGTTTTCATAGCTTTCCATATATGTTGCAGAACCAAGATAAGCAGAGATATTAGTCCTTGGTATTATAACCCAATCAGAATCAGGCTCTTTGTTTGCGATATAGTATTCGGTAAGAGTTATCATAAGTCTTTCAGTGCGAAGGTCATAATACCTCTGCTCTGTCGGCTTGGTCAGCCACATTCTTTCATCCTCTGCAGGAGAATTCTCCCAACCCAAAGGTAAATCATCGGGTCTGAATTCAGATGAAAGCATTTTAACAGTATTGAGAAATTGGTAGTTAAGCTCGGTTGTATCTTCAGCTTCGGTTTTGCTCACATTTGTGATGTATATTGTGTGTTCATAAGCACGGCAGAGCTGTACATAAGTACGCCAGGAAATATTATACTGCTTCAACCACTTGTAGCCCTTAAACTGACTTTCTGTAAGTATCATTCAAAGGCTGTCAACTTGGTGCTTTCTTCCCCATATATCGGTTATTGTTTCAACACCTGCTTCCTCAAACAAGGCTTTGAAATCGGTTTTGTGTACCATTCCCTTTATATATGGCATACGAATCTGAAATGATGTATGTTCTTTTTTACTGCCAATTTTACTGTCAAGCTCACGGGCAAATTCAGGTGAAATCAGTCCCATACCGTCAAAGCGTGTTGTTTCAATATCGCCTGTACATTCTGTTCTTTCATATTTTCGGATACTGCCTTCACCCGTAACGTCAGTGACCGTTACATAAGAAACATCTTTTGTGATGTGTTTAGGGTTAGGTACAATAGCGACATTTTCAAGGAAGAACTTATCATCGGGCTCCACTCTGATACCTGATGAAAACAAAAGCCCGTTATATGCATAAAGCTTTGAAAGCTCGCAAACATCAATTTTTAAGTTAAGGGTTATTCTGCGTGTGATTTCATCATAGAGGTCAGCACGGACAAATGACAGCTTTGCGTTTCTGCTCATAGATGCAGAACGCTCAAAAGCAAGATATTTATGCTGACCTGTACCGAGGTCAAGAGTAATACCTTCAGGGCGGAACATGGATTCAGCTTTTTTCTGCCTTAATGCATTTTTAGGATAATCTGCACTTCTGTCAAAGATACTCGCAAAATCAAGATAGATAATTGCATCGTACAAATCATCGATTATCAGTTCATCATCTTTAGGTGAATAACCGTCTCGGTGAAGCATAGACATCAGCTGATAGAAAACGGCATTATCATCCTGATATGTTTCACCGTGATTCAATAAGACGCTTGCAGTTTCCGCTTTGTTGAGATTAAAGGAGTATATGTCCTCGGCAACGGGCTTTGCGTAAGCAAGAATTGCTTTTGCGGACAGCATAGGTATTTTATATCTTACACCGGTCATAGCTTCACCTCCTGAAAATTTCTGTGATAATTATATATCAGCAAGATAAAAAATGCAAGATTTCGGTATGTGAATACTGCGTCACATTTTTTGAATAGCATACAAAAACTGCCCTCACGGGGAGAGCAGTTGTAAATACTCTATTCGGCAAACCGGAATTTGTTAATTCGTGAAAGTAATGGTTCATATTGTAAACGGTTACTCAAACTATTTCCTCCACTATAATTCAGGATGTTCCGACATCGCCTTCAGACGATTCCACCGAAGGTCTACTTCTTGTTGAATTAATCTTAATATATCACTGTGTTTTTCTTCACATAAATGTTTGGTTCTGCCCATCATCTTTAGCCAATCCGCCACAGGTATTTTTTTATTCTTTGCCTCGGGATCAAAAGAAAGAGAAGTGTGTCCCTGTTCAACTTCATATAACGGAAAATAACAGCTGTTTACTGCAGCGGCAATAACCTTGCGCTCAGTATTAGGCTTATCTCCCCAATTAAGCGGACAAGCTGACAAACATTTGATGTAAGCAGTTCCGTAATTCTTAGCATAGTACTGTGCTTTTGCCGCCTTTTTTATAAAATCATTAGGTTCACTCTCGGCGACAGTAGCAACATAAGGCATACCCGTAGACGCCATAATGCGCGGCATATCCTTATTAAAAAAGCTCTTTCCCCGTTGCTTTTCTCCCAGGTGTGAGGTGGCGCTTTTAGCACCCATAGGTGTTGAATAAGACAATTGATAACCCGTATTCATATAACCGCCGTTGTCGTATTCAAAGAGTATTACAGGATCATTTCTCAGGGCAGTACCCAAACCAGAACCCATACCTATATCCATGCCTCCGTCACCGCTGACCATAATGAATGTAATATCCCCCGGAGGAAGCTCACCACGCTCCTGCATCTTGTGATACATTTTAGAAAGTCCTGCTAAAGTTGCAGCACCGTTCTGAAACAGATTGTGTACATAAGGAACTTTAAATGCTGTCTTTGGATAACCTGTAGTGACCACCATACCGCAACCGGTTTGAAAAAGCAGTACAACATTGCCTTCCATTCCTCTGAGCAATAAGTTTACATTGACAGGTATTCCGCAACCGGGGCAAGCACCGTGACCCGGAGCAAGTCGCTTGGGTCGTGCAGTAGTATCACGAACTGTAGCACCCATGACAATCAGCTTGCCGTTTTCTTCAGCACACGAGATAATAGCAGGAATTTCACTTCCTGTGACGGCTTTAAAATACGGCTTAGGTTCAAATTCGGTTTCTCCGGGATAAACACCCAAATAATCAAAGTCAGGTATATTTTCCGTATAACAAGACTCAAAAAGCTCTATAGCATCCTTTTCAAAGAAATCCCGTCCGCCAAGACCGTATATGCGACTGATAACCCGAGGCGTCAATCCCTTTTGTTGTAAAGCAGCCCGTATCTCAAGCGACATATTACCGCCACCTGCGCCGTAGCTGTCCTGACGGTCGGCTACGAGAACAGTTTTTACATTTTTACATAAATCAGTGATTTCCTCCGCCGGAAAAGGTCTCAATACGCCAATAGTAAAAACGCCGACTTTTTTACCCTTGTTTCTGAGTTTATCTACCGCAGCTTTAGCAGTATGATAAGCTGAACCCAATACAAAAAGCAGAACTTCCGCATCGTCAGCTTTATAGGATTTCGCTGTTTTCAGTTTTCTTGACGATAACTGCTCATATTCTGCAAACACTTGTGGGATTACGGTACGAGCCTTTTCCATTGCCAAATGAAGCTGATATTTATTATTCATCAAATCAGGCTCGTTCATATATGACCCTATTGTTACAGGCTTCTCGGGGTTCAGAGAAGTATAGTCAGTTCTTACGGGACCGATAAAATTTCGAACTGTTTCATCCTCTGAGAACACATAACAGTTACGCTTTTGGTGACTTGTAAAAAAGCCGTCAAATGCTACTATAACAGGAAGTCTCAACGACTCGGCAATTTTAACAGCGCATATATTACAGTCATAAACCTCTTGAGGAGAATCTGCAAATAAGATAATCCATCCGGTATTGAGGGTAAACATAATATCACTGTGGTCACCTTTTATTGAAAGAGGTCCCGATACTGTACGACAGGCAACATTGAGCACCATAGGAAGCCTTGTGCCCGACTGAACCGGTAGCTGTTCGAGAGAATATAAAAGCCCGTTTGCAGAGGTGGCATTGAAAACTCTACCGCCACCGGCAGAAGCACCATAGCAGATGCCTGCGGCACTGTGTTCCCCCTCGGCCGGTATTAAAGCTATAGTATGCTTACCGTTCGCACCCATTCTGTCTAAATATTCTGCAATCTGTGTAGACGGTGTGATAGGATAATAACCCATCACATGATAATTTATCTGTTTTGCTGCATAGGCAGCAAGCTCGTTGCCACTTTCGAATAATAGTTTCTGTTTTGCTGTTTCCATTTTACATAAGACCTCCGTCTACACGCTTTTCATCTAAATACGATTCGCTCGTTACCCAAGGGTCAGCACCGGCAGGCTCAAAATCAAGACTATCTGTTATCAGGTCTTTGTTGCGTACAAACCATTTTTTATCGGGGTGCTCGTTTTCTTTTCCTGTGACCAAAGCACCTGTCGGGCATACATCAACACACCTCAAACAGCCTTTGCAGTGATGGTAGTCAAGGCCTCTGTTCATCATCGTTTTCTTGCCTCGGTATTCGCCTTGTAAAAATTGAAATACCATATCGGGACAGGTCGTATCACAAAGTCCGCAATGAATACATTTTTCGGGAAGAAAAAGAGGGATAAAACCTTCTCTTGAAGGTGACAAATCGTTATCCACTGTGCTTCCGAAATGGGTATTAGCACCGCCAAGGGGTGCATTTTTGTATCCCCACTTACTGCGGATTTCACTATATTCTACCTTTTCAAAGAGTCCGTCAGGTTCAAATTTTCGGGTTGTTACACTGTCAAATCCCAGATCTATACCTTTAAGGTTGTTTTCAAGCATAGCGGGATATTTTTTGCCTATGGTATCACTCACCAATTCTTTTACGGCTTCAACCGGAATAAAGCCTGATGCTTTTGCTATAGCGCCAAGCATAACCATATTTATTCGGCCTTTACTTTTGATAGCCAATTCCAATGCATTTACACAGCATACAGTCCCTGCATACAGACGAAGGTCATTTCGGATCTCTTCAGGCATTTCATCGGTATTTACTACAATTATGCAATTCTCATCTGCACCTGCTGTTACGGGAAACGTTTTCGAAAGTGCATGATGAAACAGCACCAAAAGATGAGGCCGTTCTACAGGGCTGTTATGCAGAATCTCACGCTCCGGCTCACTCCAGCGAACGTAGGATTTAACAGGTGAACCTCGCTTCTCAGAACCGTAACTTGAAAATGCCGTTGCATTGAGCTTCAAATAAGCAGCACCCAGTTCCCCAAGCAACTTTCCGCAAAGATTAGCGCCGAGACCCCCGATGCTTTCAAGTCTTATTTCATAACAGCCGTTTTCGTTTATCACAGGCAGATTTACCGCATATGTTTGCCGACTCTTAATAAATTCTGGCGTTTCCATCATATTGCTCTCCTTGTTCTGTTTCTTCTATTATTCACTTTATGTTTATGCTATATGCAAAAGTTTACAAGTATGAATATTATAAAACGCTTAAATACTAAGGTTATATAAAAATCAACCTTCAATCGAACACATATACTCTTGTTGCTTTAACAGTAGCAGGTACTTTTTTATGTTTAAAATCTTAAAATTGGAATATTGAATACTGCGTCACATTTTTAAATTTTGCAGTCAGATACATAACACTCGTCAAATTTTGACGGGTGCTTTTTTTATGCCCAAAACCGTGAATTTGGGTATATGAATACTGCGTCACATTTTTTCGCAGTACAACTAAATTTTTAAAGAGAGAAGGTATAACTGAAGATTTAAAAGAGCACAATCAATGGGAATGGGTGTGCCACATGCAAAATATTGAGGTGAGAGTAAGAGAGATAGTTCTCTACGAAATGATATACAGATAATCCTTCATATGGGCAGCGGTAACAGCTGCCTGTTTTTTCTCTTGATAAAATGGCGGTTTTAATATATAATGACCTTAAATGAAAAAGAAAGAAGGGATACCTGTGCCGCAGAACAATAAAATCAAACGCTTTCCTGCTGCCCTTTCAGGCTTGCTTTTTCTGTCTGCCGCTGTTTTAAAGGTGCTTATCCCTTATGAAAGCGCACTTCAGTCTGTTTTTGTTTACAGCAATATAGTTTTCTTCGGAATAATTTTTTCCTGGGGAATATATGTGCAAAGAAGTATTCTTTCGGCTAAAATACGCCGTCTGATGCTCAGTGTAGTTTTCTTTATGCTTATGTATATACTTGTAGGCTCTGCCAAGCACGGAGTGTTCCTTGACGGAGATTTTGCAGGCAGGTTTTTATGGTATCTTTATTATGTACCGCAGATTTTTGCCACCTTCCTTGCTTTTATAATCGCCTTCAGGGTAGGTAAAAAAGAGGAGTACAGACTGCCAAAGGTGTTCAATTATCTTTTTGCAGTTGGTGTTATTATCGTAATCAGCTATCTTACAAACGATATACATCAGCTCGCCTTCAGCTTCAACATTGATTTTGTAGCATGGGATCAGCAGTACAGCTGGGGACCTCTTTTCTATATTTCTACGGTATGGATATACTTTTTCCTTATCGCAGGCGTTATTATGCTTTCCATAAAATGCAGAGCAGTAAACAAGAAAAAAGCCTGGCTGCCGATTTTCTGGCTTGCTTTAGGCTCATTATACATAATTAGTGACTATATACTCGGCTTGTGGAGTATAGCTCCCTTTAATCTGCCTGAAACCCATTGCTTTATTGTTATAGCCATGCTCGAAAGCAGTATCCGTATAGGCATTATGCCCTCAAACAGTGCCTACGGTCAGATCGTTTCCAAGTCAAGTGCGGCCTTTCAGATTGCAGACTCTGATAACAATGTAATTTACCGTTCAGATAATGCCGTAAGCCTTTCGGGCGGTCAGATGGAGGAAGCTAAGGAAGGTAATGTCATGATTGACAAAAATACCCTTCTTCTTTCTGACAGAATAAAGGGCGGTTATGTATTCTGGACAGAGGATATGACAGCCGTAAATGAAATGAATGAAAAGCTTTCTCAGATAGGCGAAAGCCTTTCGGAGGAGGGCGACCTTATCCGTGCCGAAAATGAGCTTCGTGAGCAGAGAGCCAAAATAGCCGAGCAGACCAGACTTTACGATTCTATTTCACTGCTGGTTAAGCCTCAGCTTGAAAAGATTTCCCGTCTTATTGCTTCTGACGGCGATTTCAGAAAAAATATGGCTCACATCTGCATACTAAACTGCTATGTAAAAAGAAGGTCAAACCTTGCACTCTTAAAGGACAGAAGACCTGCATTCAGCTCCGAGGAGCTTTATCTGAGCCTTAAGGAATCCTCGGAATATATAAAGCTCTACGGCGGTGTTTCCGATATTTATGCTGATGAAAGTGAGGTTATGCCTTCGGATATACTTCTTCTCTGCTTTGATTTATGGCAGAGTGTGCTTGAGGATATCCTTCCTGAGCTTTATGCCGTTACGGCAGAAATAAGCAGCTTCCCGAAAGATGCTTTCAGCTTCAGAATAACGGCAGATACGGAAAAAGAGCTGCCGTCCCTGTCGAGGTATTACAGTGAGGCTGAAAGACTTGGCGGAAAGCTCAGCCTTATCCGTGAGGATGAAACTGTTTTTATCACTCTCAGCTTCGGAAAGGGTGGTGGAAATATATGATGAACTTTTTCAACTTGCCTGAATATCTGCAGTATACTGTAGTTTTCTTCTGCCTTGTCACTCTTGTTGTTAATATATACTCTGTTGTGTCCTGTGTTATTTTTGAGGCGAAGAGACGAAAGCTCCATCTGAATCTTCTGCTTGCGGCATTTACTTCTGTGCTGTTTTATCTGTTTGCCTCGGCTAATTTTGTTTACCGTAAAAGCATAAAGGGACATAGCCTTTTGCTTGATATTTTCTCGG
>SVNU01000094.1 GCA_015066715.1 Ruminococcus sp.
ATATATTCTTAATAAAATATGCGGAGTTTATTTTTATTTACAAGTGAAATAAACCGCAATATGGGTCCAGTACCCAAATGGTATTTGTGTTTCAATTCAAATCGAAGATTTGATGAAACACTGGCACATCACGCTGGTAAATATAAATTTATAGTTTAAATCCTGCGGCATGTTAAACGCAGGATTTTTGGTTATATTCCGTACAGGTCAAAGTCGGGGATATACTCCTTATCAGCGGAGTTTTTCTCCTGAAAAAATCCGTTAATATCATATTGCAGAATTTTTTCAAGCACACTGTTATATTCAAAGGTTGAAATTCTGCGGTTTATTTCCGGATAAAGCTGCGATTTGTATGACGGTGTGTACTGGCTCATAAGGCTTACAAGATACTTTTTCGGAGGAAGATTCTTGTAAATCCAGTCGATTATTTTCATAGAGTCATGACGGCATTTCGGAAGCATCAGATGACGGATTACAACACCTTTTTTGAGAATATCACCGTCAAAAACAAGCTCCGGCTGCTGTCTGTACATTTCAAGTACTGCCTTTGACGCAAATTCAAAATAGTTTTCGGCAGCGGAATATTTCAGCGAAAGGTCGGAGGAAAAGTATTTGAGGTCGGGCAGATAAATGTCAATATATCCCTCAAGAAGCTTTAAAGCTTCGGTTTTTTCGTAACTGCCCGTATTGTAAACTACGGGAATTGTAAGCCGATGCTTTACCTTATCAAGTGCAGTAATGACCTGAGGTACAAACTGACCTGCGCTTACTAAATTTATGTTTTCCGCACCTTGTTCCTGCAGTCTCAGAAAAATATCCGAAAGCCTCTGAGCAGTAATTTCCATGCCGTAGGCTTCGTGGCTTATTCTGTAATTCTGGCAGAAGCAGCATTTTAAATTACAGCCCGAAAAAAACACCGTTCCCGAACCGTTTCTGCCGCTTATACAGGGTTCTTCCCACTTGTGAAGATACGCCTTTGCAACCTTTATTTTATCTCCTGCACCACATAAGCCGACAGTTTTTGTTCTGTCGGCTTTGCAGTTTCTCGGACAAAGTGTACAAGTCATGATAAACGTTCCCTGAAGTCTTTATATCCGAATTTCTTTATGATTTCGACTTCACCGTTTTTCTTCAGCAGCATTATCGCAGGAAGGGGCATACCGTTGAAGGTATTGTTTTTTACCATGCTGTAAATAGCCATATCCTCAAAAATCAGTATGTCATCAATGCTAAGAGGGGAGTCAAAGGAGTATTCACCAATCATGTCACCCGAAAGGCATGTCTGTGAGCCGAGACGGTATGTAAACGGCTTTTCATTCGGTAGTCCTGAGCTGCGAAGAGGCGGACGATACGGCATTTCAAGTACGTCAGGCATATGGCATGCGGCGGAGGTATCAAGTATAGCAACAGGCATGTCATTTTTTGTGATGTCAAGCACTCTGGTCACAAGATAGCCTGCACCCAGTGCCACAGCTTCACCCGGCTCAAGATAAACCTCGAGACCATATTCGTCCTGCACTTTTTTTATGCATCTTTCAAGCCGCTTAATGTCATAATCCTCACGGGTTATATGGTGACCGCCGCCGAAATTAATCCATTCCATATTTTTAAGATACTTTCCGAACTTTTCAAGTACCACTTCAAGAGTACTTTCAAGGTCGTCTGAATTCTGTTCACAGAGTGTGTGGAAGTGCAGTCCTGAAACGCCATGGAGATTGTTTTCGTCAAAGTTTTCAAGGGTAATTCCAAGGCGTGATTTTGGGGAACAGGGGTCGTAGATTTCGTGTCCTTCCTGAGTTGAATGCTGTGGATTTACACGCAGACCGATTTTCTTTCCGGCTTTAAGAACCCTGTCACGGTACTTTTCAAGCTGTGTGAAGGAATTGAAAATAATGTGACCGCAGCAGGAAATGATTTCGTCAATTTCGTCCTCACGGTAAGCGGCTGAAAAGACGTGGTTTTCCTTACCCATTTCCTCAAAGCCGAGCTTTGCTTCATAAAGACCGCTGCAGGCTGTACCGCAAAGATACTTTCCTATAAGCGGATAAACTGAAAATGCGGAAAAGGCTTTCTGTGCAAGTAGAATTTTACAGCCTGTCCGCTTTTGTACACCGTTTAAAATTTCAAGATTTTTTATGAGCTTTCCCTCGTCAATGACATAGCAAGGTGTGGGGAGCTTGTCTGTAAGTTTTGTAATCATGGTTTTCTCCTTCATTTCTGTACTTTCTTGCCAGTGCAAGAAAGATACCAGCTGTGCATGGCTGTTTTGAAAGAATTTGTTAGTAGGGGCGACCACTGGTCGCCCCTGCAATATGCATTATAGTATTAATCAACTAAAGTCGGATTAAAGTTTTCTTTCCAAGGAAGTCCCCACTTGTTGAGAGCGTCCATAAATGGGTCCGGGTCAAATTCTTCAACGTTGTAAACGCCAGCTTTTTTCCATTTGCCTGTAAGCACCATCATAGCACCAATCATTGCCGGAACGCCTGTTGTATAGGAAACAGCCTGTGAGCCTACCTCCTTGTAGCATTCCTGATGGTCACAAACGTT
Source organism: Ruminococcus sp. (assembly GCA_015066715.1). Taxonomy (GTDB): domain Bacteria; phylum Bacillota; class Clostridia; order Oscillospirales; family Ruminococcaceae; genus Porcipelethomonas. The sequence goes on from SVNU01000094.1 coordinate 2,551, forward strand.
GTAAACGTAGTAGTTTACGTCCTTGCCGTCCTTTTTACCCTGACAGATACAGCCGATATTTGTCTTGCCCACTGTTCTCGGGCCAAGTGATGCAGGGTCAGGGAGCACAGCCTTTAAGAACTGGAGAGGAACTATTTCTTTGCCCTCATACATAATCGGCTCAATAGAAGTCATGCCCACATTTTCAAGACACTTCAGGTGTGTAAGGTATGACTGTCCGAATGTCATAAAGAATCTGATTCTCTTGATGCCTGTGATGTTAAGAGCGAGGGATTCGAGTTCTTCATGGTGGAGGAGATACATGTCCTTTTCGCCAACTTCATCAAAGTTGTAAACTCTCTTGATTTCCATTGGTTCAGTTTCTACCCACTGACCATTTTCAATATAGCTGCCCTTTGCCGAAACCTCACGGATGTTGATTTCAGGGTTGAAGTTTGTGGCAAACGGATAACCATGGTCACCGCCGTTACAGTCTAAAATATCAATGTAGTTGATTTCGTCAAAGTAGTGCTTGAGTGCATAAGCTGAGAATACGCCTGTTACACCCGGGTCAAAGCCACAGCCCAGTACCGCTGTAATGCCTGCCTTTTCAAACTTTTCTCTGTATGCCCACTGCCACTTGTATTCAAATTTTGCAGTATCCTCAGGCTCATAGTTTGCAGTATCAAGGTAGTCTGTCTTTGTTTCAAGGCAGGCGTCCATGATTGTTAAATCCTGATAGGGAAGTGCAACGTTGATTACAATATCAGGCTTTTCCTTATTGATAAGCTCTACAAGCTGTGGTACGCTGTTTGCGTCAACCTGTGCAGTGGTGATTTTTGTGGCTGTTTTGCCCTCAAGGTCTGCCTTGAACTTGTCGCACTTTGACTTTGTTCTGCTGGCAATACAGATTTCTGTAAATACATCGCTGTTCTGACAACACTTGTGTATAACTACTCCGGCTACACCGCCGGCACCGATAATTAAAGCTTTAGACATTTTTTATAATTCCTTTCGATTTATAAATTTTAAGTTTCTTTGAAAGAAACAAAACTTTTTCATAAATTTTTTTTGTTCTTGTTATGTACTTTCTTTACTTGCATAAAGAAAGTACCAAAGAAATGCACAAGCTTTTTTCTTTTCTCCGAAACAGAAAAAACCTTGACCAAAAAAGAAAAAATTCTATACATGAATTTGTAACCGAAGATAATAACTTACCTCTTAAAAGCAAGAGAATCGCAGTAAGTTTACACTCCCATGTTTTGTAAGACGAAAGTTTAAGAGTGATGAAAATCACTTGAAACTGCCTCTTTACTTGTGGGGAGAATTGCCATTCAAGCAGACTATCCGAAACAGTTTGCTTTTTTATCAGTCAGACTTGTACTTTTAATGGGAAACAGTCTGAGTTTTTGAACAACATGCAGTTGAAATTTTTCTTTGATTAAACTTTCTTTCGGGAAAGAAAGTTTATGTATTTTTGGTACTTTTTGTATAAGCAAAAAGTACATAAAGAAAACTATACATAGAGAACAGCAATATCAACAGCAATCCCAGTTATAAAGCACATCTGTGAAATCACATTTTTTAAGCTTTTCACTGTTTATAAAGAAGTTTGCAATTCCTGCATCTCCCCACATAACCTTGTAGTCATTACCGCCGTCAAAGTCGCTGTCAAGCTGGAACAGAAGAAAATCATGTGAATCGTCAGTATCTCTCGGGTCATATTGCGTAAAACCGGGATAACCTCCGATTTTATGGCCGAACGCATTTTCGCTTGCTTTTCCGTAACATTCAATTTCATCAAAATCAACATTACAGTCAAGATATGATTTAATCGGATTTTTATGATAAATACTGTTGTATTTTTTACAGAAAATTTCGCCAAAACGTTCATCGTTATCAGACATATAGGTCTGTTCCTTTGTGAAGGTCATGCCGTATTCACCGTATAAAGGCGAACAGCCTCCGTCTTCATTTTTCTCATACTCATTCTGAACAAGTTTTGACTTTATTTCATCTTCTGTAACTGTTTCATCAATATTGCTGTAATAAACAATTCTGAATCTGTTCTGCGTAAGACCGTCATCAAAATCAGCACCGTAATGCTCATCATTAATAAACCAGAATTGTAAGAGTCCCTGCTTAGGATAGAGCGGGTGTTTCACCTTTTCGCATTCTATCTGTGCAAGCAGACGAAGCTGGTTTCCTTTGCTATCAACAGGAAAATTACCATCATGAGGAATATAAGCCAGACCGCCAAGCTTGCTTTCAAAAATTGATGGCTCTGTTTCTGTAAGCTGAATTTTCACACATTCCGCAGCAGTTTCCTCATATATTTCTTTGAGGATTTTTTCGACTGTTTCTTTTTCATCCGGAACGGATTTTATTTTCTGTCCGGTATTATCTTTTTTACCTTTAAAAAAATCAAAGAGTCCCATTTTATTTTTCCTTATAAAAATAAAGGAGAATTTCCCTTAAAAGCTTGCATGCAAGGGCAGTGGAAGAACCGCTCTGGTCAAGCATAGGAGAAAGCTCGTTTACATCCATTGCAACCACATTAAGCCCTGAAACAGTTTTTACAGCGTTCAGAAGTTCTGTAAATGTTACGCCGCCTGCCTCGGGAGTACCTGTTCCGGGGAAGCATGACGGGTCAAGTACGTCAAGGTCGATTGTAAAGTAGACAGGATTGTCACCGATTTTTTCTTTAAGGGTTTCAATAGTGTCAAAATTAAACTTGTTTGTGCAGACATGCTCTCTGCCCCAGTAAAATTCCTCCCTGTCACCACTTCTGATACCAAACTGGAAAATCTTATTATCTCCCACAAGCTCATGGCATCTTCTCATGACACAGGCATGTGAAAGCTTCTGTCCAAGGTAATCATCTCTGAGGTCAGCATGTGCGTCAAAGTGAACTATGTGAAGATTCGGATACTTCTTCACTGCTGCCCTTACGCTTCCCAGTGTTACCAGATGCTCGCCGCCAATCATAAGTGGCATTTTACCGTCTGACAAAATCTTCTCCGAAATCTCCTCAATGTCAGCAAGCGCTGATTCGGGACTTCCGAAGCAAAGCTCCAAGTCCCCTGCGTCAAATACGCTTATGTCCTCTAAATCCTTATCCTGATAGGGACTGTAGGTTTCAATCCCGAAGCTTTCGTTTCTCATGGCAGCACTTGCAAAGCGTGTGCCGGGACGGTATGAAGTAGTGCTGTCAAATGGTGCGCCGAAAATTACAATTTTACTTTCGTCATACTCATTGTCACAGCCTATAAAGGTATGTATATTCTTTTCCATTATCTTTTTTCTCCCGATTCTCTCAGGCAGTCACGCACGTTATTTGGTATCGCAAAAGAGCCTGTGTGAAGTATGGTATTGTAGTATTTTGTTTTAAGTCCAAGACTGTTCCACCAGTCAGCTTTAAGGTCTGCTCTCGGGTCATACTTCTTTGAAGCAAAGCCGAAAAGCCAGTGCCCTGACGGATATGTGGGGATGTGTGCCTGATAGACAAGTGCTATCGGGAATGTTGACTTTATTCTGCTGTGGGCTCTTTTCATGGAGTTGGCATAAGCAGTGTAAAAGGTGCTTTCATGCTGATTTACCAGTATGCCGTCCTCTTTGAGTGCCTTGTAGCAGTTGCCGTAAAATTCCCTTGTGAAAAGTCCCTCACCTACGCCGAAGGGGTCGGTTGAGTCTACTATAATAAGGTCGTACTCGTTTTCGACGCCCCTTACAAATCTAAGTCCGTCCTGATAGTGAATGTGTACTCTCGGGTCGGAAAGCTCTGACGACAGTGACGGCATGTACTCCTTACAGATTTCCACAACCATTTCGTCAATCTCAACCATGTCTATATTTTTGATATGCTCATATCGTGTCAGCTCTCTGACGGTTCCGCCGTCACCTGCACCGATGACAAGCACATTTGAAATATCGGGGTTTACCGCCATAGGAACATGGGTTATCATTTCATGGTAGATATATTCGTCCTTTTCGGTCACCATCATAAGACCGTCAAGGGTTAAAATTCTGCCGAATTCCTTCGACTCAAAAACGTCGATACGCTGATACTCGCTTTGTGCACTTCTTAAATGCTTGTCCACACGTAAGGAAAACTTCACGTTTTTACTGTGATTTTCCGTAAACCATAAATCCATATTTTATGCCTCCACAACGTTAATATTCTCAATTTTCATATCCTGTGTACCTGTCATAAAACAGCCCTTTTCCTTGGCATAATTTATGTAGTTTATAATTTCATCGGTTATTCTCTCACCCGGGGCAAGTATAGGTATCCCAGGAGGATAGCACATTACAAATTCCCCGCAGACCTTTCCGCTGCTTTCATTTATAGGCATTGACTTCTTGCTGCCGTAAAACGCCTGCTGAGGAGCAGTAATAACCTCAGGGTTTATGTATTCATGGTCGAACATTCCAGCCTTGTCCTTTGAATAAAGACGCTTTATTTCTGAAAGGGAGGAGATAAGACGCTCGATTTCAAGTGCCCTGTCACCTGCCGAAACTATGGCAAGAATATTTCCTATGTCACCGAATTCAATCTGGATATTGTATTCGTCACGGAGTATGTCATACACTTCAATACCTGCAAGACCAATATCACGGGTATGGACAGAAAGCTTTGTCCTGTCAAAGTCATAGAACGCACTGCCGTCACACAGCTCCTCGCCGAAGGCGTAGTAGCCGCCGATTTTGTTGATTTCACTTCTTGCGTACTCGGCATACTGAACGGTTCTTTTAAAGAGTTCCTTTCCGTTTAAGGCAAGGTTTTTTCTTGCAATGTCAAGAGATGTAATCAGCAGATACGAACCGCTTGTTGTCTGGGTAAGGTTTATAACCTGTCTTACATAGTCGGCGTTTACATTTTTGCCGCAGAGCAGGAAAGAGCTTTGTGTTAAAGAGCCGCCTGTCTTGTGCATGCTCACAGCCGCCATGTCCGCACCAGCCGCCATTCCTGAAACAGGCATGTTTTCGCCGAAATAGAAGTGCGTTCCGTGTGCCTCGTCAACAAGGGCGAGCATGTTGTTATCGTGTGCAAGCTTTACAATGGCACGTAAGTCCGAGCAGACACCGTAATATGTAGGATTATTTATAAGCACAGCCTTGGCGTCAGGGTTTTCCCTTATAGCCTTTTCAACGTCCTCCACGCTCATTCCAAGGGGAATACCAAGCTGTTTGTTTGTTCCCGGATTTACGTATACAGGCACAGCACCGTTTACTACAAGAGCGTTTATGGCGCTTCTGTGGACGTTTCTCGGCATGATGATTTTATCCCCTGCCTTTGTTGCCGACATAATCATTGCCTGTACAGAACCTGTCGTTCCGTTCACCATTAAAAATGCATTTTCAGCACCGAATGCCTGTGCGGCAAGCTCCTGTGCCTCTTTTATGACAGAAACGGGGTGGCACAGATTGTCAAGGGGTTTCATGGAGTTTACATCGGCTTTAAGGCATGAAGCGCCGAGAAAGTCGGTAAGCTCTCTGTTACCTCTGCCGCCCTTGTGACCGGGGACGTCAAAGGGTACAACTCTGTTCTGAAGATGATTCTGCATTGCTTCAAGTACAGGTGCGTCACTCTGAGAAAAAATCATTTTTGATTCCCTCCCGCAATATTTTAATATATATTTGCACCGCTGAATATTTCAATCATTTCACGGCGCAGACTGTTTGTAATGGCAAGTCGTTCATGTGGAGGAAGCTCATAAACATCCGTATTGAAAAGATAGTTCTGAAGCTTCAGCTCCTTAATCAGCATTTTTGTGTGAAAAATATTTGACTGGTATACGTTTACATCAATAGCGTCATATTTTGTAAGGGTTGTCTTGTCGATGTAATCCTGAATTGATGTAATATTATGGTCAATAAAATGCTTTTTGCCGCACATGTCCCTTGTAAAGCCACGTACACGGTAATCAATTGTAATAATATCCGAGTCGAAGCTTCCGATAAGATAGTCCAGCGTTTTCAGCGGAGAAATCTCACCGCAGGTTGCAACATCAATGTCAACTCTGAATGTACAGATAGAGTTTTCGGGATGTGATTCCGGAAATGTATGTACAGTTACATGGCTTTTATCGAGATGGGCGTGTACAGTATTTGTCTGTGCAAAATTCATTCCCTGATTGCAGGATTTGTCAATATGCTCAGGATTTACATGTCCCTCTGCAATAAGAACATTTACGGAAGCGCCCTGAGGGTCATAGTCCTGCTTTGAAATATTAAGGACGGTTGCGCCTATTCTCTTTGTAACTTCACACAGAATATTTGTAAGACGTTCAGAATTATACTGCTCGTCTATATATCTGATATAATCCTCCTGTTCACGCTGACTGCTTGCGTAACAGACGTCGTAAATATTAAAGCTTAGAGCTTTGGTAAGATTATTGAATCCGTATAGTGCCAGCTTTTTTTCCAACCCTAACATCACGGCCTTTCATATGTTATTTATTTAAAATATTTTCAATATAAAAATTACTTATACTAACATCTTATTGTAGCATATTTTGAAAACAAATGCAATGATATTTGTAAATTTTAAAGAAAAAATATAGAAAAGTATTTAATAAAAAATGTACGAAACAGCTTTTGTGCGGTACAATTTATTGAAAATTATTTAAAAAGGAAAATTTATATTTAGCGTTCTAATCTTGTTATTAACTTTCTTTGCTTGCACAAAGAAAGTTACAAAGAAATGCAGTTCCTTTTCTTTTAAGAAAAGGAACCGAAAAGAAAAATTCCATCCGTCACACTGCAAATTAAATAATAATGTTTCCCTGTACCTGTCAACTTCATAATTGCAAAGTTAAAAGTCCATTTATAGATGGTTGCAATTAAAATAGAATTTGTAAGTTCGAAAATTCAAGCTTTCTCAAGCTATAGCTTAATTTGCGGGGAGAACTGCGTTTTATGCAGACTATCTGCAACAGTTTGCTTATTATCAGGTATGATAGTTCTTTTAGTAGGAAACAGTCTGAGCTTTGCCACAATTTCAGGCATAATATTTTCTTTGTTCAAACTTTCTTTTTATAAGAAAGTTTGTGTGTTCTTTGGTTCGTTTCTTGCACATGCAAGAAATGAACAGAAAGTTTGAAAACTAAATATAAATATATAATCTTAATATAATATGCGGAGTT
>SVNU01000095.1 GCA_015066715.1 Ruminococcus sp.
TAAAGCTGGGAAGTAAGTGGATTGATTATGACAGGTTATTTGTAAAGTATGACGGACAACCTATGAACAACAATACACCATATTGCTGGTTTACGGAGTTCTGCAAGGAAAATAATTTCCGTTTCTGTGACATTCATAGTATGCGGCATTTTTATGCCTCGGCTCTGATCAATGAGGGCGTCGACGCTGCGGCGGTTTCAGGAGCGTTAGGTCACTCGGTTATAAGTACGACAACCTCAATTTACTGCCACGCATTACAACAGGCACAAGCAAGAGCTAGCGACGCAATCGCTTCCGTCCTCGACTTTTCCTCAAAAGGAAAACAAGGCGCATAAGTTACGCCAAAGGACAGGAATGCGGAATAAAGGACAGATAAAGGACAAAACCGAATTTCAGGCAAAAAGAAAACTCTCAAACGGCTATTTTAAGCCATTTGAGAGTAGTGTTGATGGTGACCCGTACGGGAATTGAAAATTCCTTTTCAGCTTAAGCAAATTTCCGCAACTCCCCGCAAACCACGCAGAATAGCTATTTTACGACAAGATAGAAAAACTCATTTTTTCTGTCTTTCCCTGTCTTTTTGCAGCTTTAGCGGACAAATAGCGGACAAGTTTTTGGGGGTAATGAATAAAAAATCATACTGATAAGCTGTTAAGATTTTTCTTGACAGCTTGTTTTATTTATATACTGGCTTCCCAAATCTCTTACAAGCATCCTGCATCCACCATCTATATCTTCAGGAAAAAGCGTTGATTCATCAATATTAACATGTTTTAATTGCAGGAGAAGTTCTTTTTTGCAAGAATATGGTATTTTTATTATATTTGCAATGCACTCCTCATTCTTGTCTATAGCAGCAATTTCTTTTATAAAACAGTAGCTGTCTTCTTCACCATTATAGGGGGAACAATATTTTGTTTTATTAATAAACAAAATATATCTACCTGATTGTGCTTTTTGTCTGGCAAAAAAACATTTTTGCCTTACTAAAACAGGAGCCTGTGACATATTAAATAAAAAATCATAATTACTACTATGATTATTGGGCGTTAATTTTTCTTCTATCCCACATTCATCTAGGTATTTTTCAAAAGGAAACGGATACAAATCACAATTATATCCAACTGCAGCTAATGCATCAATACCCTCTGTATCATAAGTTTCTATAATAGGCATATGGAATACAAATACTTCGCCGTCACAATCTGAATTTGAAGAGCATGCAAAATATAGTGCTACAAGTGGATTAGCTGTTACATCCATTAATCTTGTTGGAATTCCATAGTGTTGTAACTGTGTTAGTAGTTCAATGTGACTCTCATAATTATTGAAAACATTAGAATATTTGAAAAGCGCTTCATTAATTATATTTTTCTCAATAGAAAGATATTTTTCTTCGGAATCCTTGTTTATTTTGTGACAGATTGAAGGAATTAATTCATATTTTTTATTACTTTGTCCTCTGTAATAAAGATTATCTAACCTATTATTTGTTTCATGTATTACCTTAATGTATTCCTCTAAACTATGAATTTCAAATTCTCTTTCCATATCCTTTCTCCTCCCTAATTTCCTATACATCCTAATAACTACCGTAATACATTTGTTATTATTTCTATCGAAAACAGCTATCATCACTACATGACAATCTCTCCATAACTAAATTGACAATTTCCATTTCTTTACTCAATCCTTCTTTGCAGTAAAAAACTTCTGACTCCTGCTTCCGGGCGCAGATGGATTGGAAAGCTGTATCAATCCCTTGTCAATAAGCGGCTGAATGTATGTCTTTATTGCGTATGTGGTAGAGGCAATACCAAGAAACTCAGACAATTCCTGTCTGCTGCGAGGAGTTCGGCAAAAGTCAAGAATAGCTGTAGTTCTGTCACCTGTTTCCGAATTCTCAGCTGCATTTTTATAAAGCTTAACCTTGAATTCTCCCCTTGAATTCTCAAATACAGGCGCAGGCAAACCTCTTTCGCTCATTTCCCTGCGTATTGTGGGAATTCCCGAGTATCTGTTTTCTGTTATTTTCAGCAATTCCAATGCCGTCGCAAGAACAGGATTTCTTGTGTCAGGCTGTACCTTGCATAATGTATCAACTGTAATTCTACCATAAAGTCCGCCCGGATTTGTAACCTCAAGTCTGTCTTGGAATATGGTAAGCTGTATAGGCATTCCCTCGGTGTGAAAACTGTAATCCCTGTGAACAAGTGCGTTGAGTATAATTTCACGGACAGCCTTCATAGGATAGTCCGAAATATCAGAACGATTGCCGTTTTTGTCAATCACCGTACGACTGCGTGTGTTCACATTTACAAAGCTCATTGCTCCATCAAGCATTTCGGGGATTGTACCCTCAATCCTTTTGTTGTCAACAAATCTTGTTCCGTCAGTATTGGTGTTTCCGATTTCAGTACCAGGAACACATACAGCAATTATACTAAGCTGAGGAAGAAAAGCCTGCGGATATAACCCGAACAGCATTTCAGCAGCAAGTGTCGGCTTTCCACCTTTTATAATACTCATAAGCTCCATAATCTGACTATCCTCAAGCATTGACAGATTAGGCTTGCCCTCTTTGAGTCTTGACAAATATCCATCAAGTTTTCCACTGTTAAGAGAGGTCATTTCAGCACGTTCTATTGGACGTATATCGTCCTGATATTTTTTTCGGTAAGCTTCATAGCTGTAAACCTCGTATTCGGTCATTGGAATATCAGCGTCACCCACACGAATATACGAACCCTTAATTCTTCCTTTTGCAAGATAAAAGCAAGGACGTTCAGTTATATCAACAGGAGGAATTTCAGCAGCAACAACGTATTTGCCGTCTATTTCTGCAGCGGTAAATACAGCTCTTACAGGCGGCTCCATCTGATTGCACTGCTCCATAACCTTTTTCTGCAAAGCCTGCACATCATTTACACCTGTTACCGTAAAATTCTGTTCCTCGTACAAACCAAAAACAATAACTCCGCCATCATTCTGATTTGAAAAAGATGAAAGTGTATCATAAAGCTTATCGGGAACTGCCTTTTCTGCCCTCTTCACTTCTGTAGTCTGAAATTCAGCCTGCATATTCTGAATTCTTAAAACCAAATTTTTAAGTTCAAGTTCTGTCATTTTAATTTTCATCTCCTTTTTTAAAATTATATGCAACTTTTTTAAATTATATATCACATTTTTAAAAAAGTCAATGATTTTAAAATTATTTTTTAAAATTAAATGCTATAATTGAAAATTTATATACGATTAAACCTATCATATATAATACTAGATTATCAATTTTATATTTTTTTAATCAAATCTATTCCAGGAATCAATTTTTATTATGGCTGGTTATTATAGCAATAAAAATATATTACTTTGCTTGATTCATTTACAGCAAATCACTATTATAACTTATTTTCAAAAGCTTCAAAGCATTTTACAAAATCATTCTGGAAAATTTGGTATAATCGTAAGTAAGGCAGAACCACCAACTACATTTATCAATGCTGCTAAATTATTATACATAAAAAATGAGATAATAATAATAATAATTTCTATTAGTGGTAAGGATTTAAAAAAATAGTTAAGAGCAAGAAAAATCTTCTTGAATGTATTGAAATGAAAGCTTGTGCTATAAAAATGCAAGCTCAAAAAGATATTTCTAATAACAAAATATTTGATTTTTAAGTATATTTTTACTGATGATTTAAAAAGTAATTGTAATCCAATATTGTAGATTATTAAAATAGTCATTACAGATAACATTCTTGTAATGACTATTTCCGTTTATATTAATATATATTATTCTTGTTTAAGCGTAAAATCCTCAACATAATTTTCTTGATACTATAATACCTAGTCTCATTATACTTGTCATATTCAAACCTTTTCAGAAAACCGCAACATACAATAAAATCTTTGTATTTTCTATTGACAAACTCATTCTACAGTTGTATAATAAAGAAAAATATTACACAACTGTAGAATGGAGTAATACTATGAAATTCAGTGATAACGACTTTGCGGTAATGAACCTTATATGGGAAGCGGGCGAAATCCCCGCAATTGAAATTGCAGAACAGCTTGCCAAGGAAAAAAGCTGGAAAAAGCCTACTGTTTACACACTTCTTGACCGTCTTATCAAGAAAGGTGCAATCAAACGCACCGACCCTGACTACATCTGCACGGCTCTTGTGAAAAAGGAGGACGTCCGCACTGACGAAACCGAGGGGCTGCTTTCGAGACTTTACAATGGCTCGGCAAAGCTTCTTGTTTCGGGCTTTATCAAGGATAAGCGTCTTAGCGAAGATGAGCTGAAGGAGCTTCGTGAGCTTATAGATAAGATGAGCGACAATTAAGGCGGTGATTTTATGCTTGCAACAGTTATAACCTCGGCACTGCTTGCCCTTGCGGCAATAATTCTCCGTGCGGTGCTGGGAAAGAAAATGAACGGCAGAATTCTAATGCTTATGTGGGCAGTGGTGTTCCTGAAATTCGCCCTGCCGATAAATATTCCGTCGGCAGTTTCCGTGATGAATTTTTTCACGCAGACTCAGACTGTAACCTACCTGCCGAGTGAAGAATACAGCGAGCCGATTGTTACTGCTCCTATAGCTCAGCCTGACGTTACATATCACATTGACGTGGAAAGACCGCAGGTAAATGTAACTTCTCCCCAAAGCGAAACAATATCACCATCCCCTGTCGAAACGGTGCAGGAAAAACCGTTGCCCGACGCAGAAGCTGTGCTGAAAACGGTGTACATTTCTATAACAGCAATTCTATGCTCGGCAATCATAATCGCTTACATATTCTGTGCGGTAAGATTTTCACGGTTTGAAAAGGTGCAGAGTAGCTTATTGCAAGGCAACTCCGATTTGCGAAAAGGCAATATCGGCACACCTGCTGTATTCGGAATAATCCGCCCGAAAATTCTGCTTCCCTACAGCACGGATTTTACAGATGAAGTATCTCTCCGTCACATTCTTCTTCACGAAACAACACATATCCGACATCGTGACCCGTTGTGGAATGTGCTTACACTTCTTGTCTGTGCTGTAAACTGGTACAACCCTTTCGTATGGGTAAGCCGTGTACTTTTCCTCAAGGACACGGAACGTTACTGTGACGAAACGGTTGTGAAAACAATCGGCACGGACAACAAAAAAGCTTATGCGGAAAGCCTGCTGAAATGTGCGGCAGAAAGAAGCCGTATGCTTATGTTTGTTTCGGGCTTTGGCGAAAGCGATATAAAAAGCAGAATAAAAGCTGTAATGAGTATGAAGAAAGTTCGGACGGGCACGGTTATAGTGCTTGTTCTGCTGATAATAATTTCAGCGGCGGTTTTCGGCACGGGCAAAAGCCCTTCCGCTGAAATCACCCATTCGGATTTTATTCCCGCGGGAGAAAATCAGGTGTACAGCCAGATTGTCAACGGCAGCAACGGTGAAACAGCTACCATAAAACTTACTCTTGATAATGATTACGGCGATACAACTCCATCTAACTACTATCACTTCATACTTGATTTTGACAGCGAGGAATACACCCTCGGTGATGCACACGCAACCTTTGACATCAAGGGGCTGACAAAATACAGACTTATTCCCGATGAGCCTGTGGAAAACCAGTCCGAAGCAATTATTGAAGCTGACTTTGACAAGGAAAAACGTGATATTGAGCTTGCGCTGTATTTTGATTTTCAGCAGGAAACAAGCCTTGATGTAGCGGTTACATATGAGCTGAAAAAGGGCTTGTTCACCGTGGGCGAATACACGATGCAGGTACACTATGACCCTATGCATTCGGGGGCTAATTTTAACAGCTATGCAAGCAGCATCAATCAACTTAATTACATCTGGAATGATACAGGCTTTAACGCAAAAATCACCGAATCAGGCTATGAGGTAAGCAGCATTGACGGTTCAACAGACCTTATGATTTGTTTTGATGATTATGAACAAGGTGCTGTTATTTCTGATAAAAACGGAAATGAATTCAGGCTTGAATCTTTTAACCCGCGGTATTCTGAAATTGAAGCTGCCGATTTTACAGGTGACGGAGTGAATGACCTTATTATTACAGAGCACATTACAGGAACAGGCGTTATAGCAAATTACTGGCACATTATAGACGGAGCAAAGATTTGCGAGATACCTGTTTTTACAGCAAACATTGAAAATGCGCTTATTGATTTTGTAAATTCATCTGTATTTCCTGATTACGCTACAAAAACAATACTTCGCTATGAGGGAATTGACGTGCCCAAAGGAGCAGGACTCGGAAATATTTATAATGACAACATTTTTATAAACCCAGCCCCGTACCTGTCGGGCAATCTGTTCTGGGATAATGAAGATAACAGCCGTTCATATATCTCTGATAATATCAGAATAGCAGGTGGAATTTGTGTTGATAATGAAGATAATCAGATAACAGGTTCGGTACTGTTTTATCTTGTACGGAATGCTACAGAGTATTCTGATGTTTTTCAAGCAGATGTCAGGTTCAGATATGAAGATAATGCTTTAAAACTTGACAATATTACTTATGTACGGAATGATGATGAACTTGATGAAATTACAATTTTCGGTATAGGTTATGACAAGTACAAACAATATGGATATATTACCATTGATGCAGATAAATATTCACAGGTTACTGACAGTGACCTTGAGGGAATTGAATTTTTTAAGGGCAAAGGCTTGAACAATATCGAGGTTATAAATTGCAAGGACCACGACCTTAACTTTCTTGCAGACATAAAAGGTATTTCACAATTTATTTTCCGCGATATGGAAGGATCCGATTATGAATTCCTTCGTAAGCTTGAAAATATAACTTCGGTAAGCTTTGAAAATATTGATGGAAATGCTGTAGAACTTTTAAACACTATTAATCATACCAATGCTGAATATGTACGTATAAATACAAGGAATTTTTCGCTTTCCGACGGAATAACATTCACTTCATCTACCTGGAAAGCAAATGCGGTATATGCCCCGAATGATTTATTTGACGGTCCTGAAGCTTATCCTACTGACCGCCCTTATGTAGTGGCAGCACCTTGTGTGCGGACTTATCTTGAAGATGGAGAGCCATTACTTAGTGCATTTGTAGATGAACGACTCAAAGAAAGCGGCAACACACTTACTGCTTATTTCTACAACCCTACCGATGAGGAAATTTATGTTGATTGGATAAGCATTTCCAATGATGGCAATAATTGGGTTCCTATGGCAGACGGCGAATCGTCCTATATTCCTCTGAATATAACAGTTGCACCGCATGAAGAATTCTGCTTTGAACTTACAAAGGATATGTTTGATTATTCAAGCGTACAAAGCGGAATATATTCAGTAGGTTTTACTTACGGTTACGAAGCACAGGCTTCTGTAAGTTCCTATTTTATACTGAAGCATTCGGAAGAAAATGAGGGACTTGGACATCTTGTAGGCGATCAGCGTGCAGTTTTCGAAAAGGCTTATGACTACATTGAAAAATATTTTGGCTGTTCTGCGTATATGTCCGAGGAATATGCATCCTCTCACACAGCCGATGAATTTATCAATCAGTTCACAGATGCACTTACATATGAATGTGCTAAGAAATTTTCTGAAAGATATACTGATGAAAATGGAAATCTTAAAGCCATTGAAGCAGACAGAGGCGGCGATATCACTCTTGTAGAAAAATATTTTTATACAAACAAAGATATCGATTCAGTCAATATAGTTTGTGTTACAGCACATAATTGTGAAGACATTTCTTATCGTTCCTGGCTTGAATGTCATAGTATAAAAATGGTTCCTACTTCTGATGGCTGGCGGGTAGATGAATTTACGATTTGGTGGTAAACAATCACTCACCAAAATGACTTTGAAACACACTCAGGGACAGCATTAGCGTGCTTAAAAACAGCAAAAATCAGAGCGGCAAATTTGATGCCACTCTGATTTTTTTCTTATATTTTGTTTTTACAGAAGTTTTTTCGAAGAATCTGATTTATGGTTCAACTGCTAAACGTTCACCGATATCCAACGTGCTGACAACATACTCAAATACTTCCTTTTCAACACCTGCATCGGAAATGAAATGCATACTTATGTTATATCCTCCTCTTGATACTACATAAGTGTAAGTGTCATAGCTTTTGTCATCGGAATAATAATCGGGTACAGATGAATAAATGTAATACTCAAACGGGTCATCGGCTGTCCCGATTTTTTCTTCGTGTACGGTAATTTCTCTGCCCATACCGTAATCGACTTTGAAGTTGTCATAGTTTATTCCCTGTTCTGAAGGATACGGCACACCGATTTCAAAAATCTTTTCTCCGTCCAGTGAGGCAACAGAATAATCCATTTCCCAATCCTGAGGAATCATAAACTTCACTTCAAGCTGTGCAGGATTATCTTCGTCACGCTGACAACCGTATCCGTCGGGAGTCAGTTCGTACACATCGGAAGTGTATCTATGCGACCTGTATCCAATAGGAATATGTACATCTTCAATTACCGCGTATATATCATCATTTTCAATGGGAAGGATTATTTCATCGCTAAGTCCCAGCACTTCTTTTTCTGTGCCGTACAGCTGATACTCACGGAAAACCCTGCCGTCGCTGTCAAGCTCAAAGTATGCGGTGTAGCCTTGATAATATTCGCTTGTGGAATTGCCGTCCTCAAGATTACGCTGCAAATCATAAACAAAGCAAAGCCACTTTCTGCCCTCCGAGTTTGTTCCGCTTTGAACAGTGTCGCTGTCAATGATAACCTCAACGTTTTCAATACCATGACCTAAGGTGTCCTCAACCGCAAGCTTTCTCTTATTTGCAAGTGCAAGCATATCCGCATCGGAAATATAATCTTCTGGATTAAATTCACCTGTCTTGAAAAGATAATTCCAATAGTCATTGAGATAGTCAATGCATAGAGTAAGGTCAGCTTGTTCAGCCTGACTTTCAACTGTCATCATACTGAAAACTTGGTTATTACCCTCTCTGCCGTATTCGAGAGTACCGTTGTACTTAACCTCAACCTTATCACCGACATTGAATGTGTTTGTCGCATCACCTGTAATATAATCGCCGTACATAGCAAAGCTGTAAACTCTTACCTCGTCGGAACTGCCTTCGGGCTGTACGATATAAAACTGCTTTGAGCCGTCAATGTCCGTTTCGGTCACTTCAAGTATTGTTCCGTATAAACTCATAGGCTCATAAGGGAACGTATCAACAACACGGAAACCGAACTGCTGATTTGACTCTATTACAGTAACAACGCTCTGCGATACACCGTTTGCTGTGTAATCTACTATTGCTTCGATTATTTCGCTATCCTCAGCTATGCCGAATTTCTCAGACAGCGGAGGGGATTTGTACTGCCAGGTAACTGTAGAATTAATCTGACTGATTTTTATATCTTTTTCATCCACTTCTATCGCCTGTTCTTTATAATAATTCATAACAGCTTCAAATGGTGACTCTGTAATCTCTGCTGTG
>SVNU01000096.1 GCA_015066715.1 Ruminococcus sp.
CTTTTATTTATACTCTGAAGAAACAATTAAAAACAATGTTTCAGGTGACATAAATGCAGACGGTGTATTTAACGTATCAGATATAGTTTCAATGCAAAGATGGTTGCTTTCTGTTCCGGATGCAGAACCTGCTTCTTTGGAAACATGTGATTTAACAGATGATGATTTACTTAATGTCTTCGATCTGATAGCGATGAAAAGAAAGCTGATAAAGTCTGCTGGCTCAGTATTTATCTGAACAGATTGCTTGATTTACAGCAAAAAAAATGATATACTTATATTAAAAGACTGGAGGCGAAGTATATGGGAATTTATTTAAACAGGAATAGTGTTGATTTTCAGATGGCAGTCAATTCAGAAATATATGTAGATAAAAGTATGCTTATTCAACAGACAAATAAAATCATTAATACCGAACAACGCTTTATCTGTATCAGCCGACCAAGAAGATTCGGCAAATCAATAACAGCAAATATGCTTACTGCCTATTACAGCAAAGGATGCGATTCAAGAGAACTGTTTGCCCCATTCAAAATATCAAAAACTGAATGCTTTGAAAAGCATCTCAACAGATATAATGTCATAAGCTTTGATATGCAGAAATTTCTTGTAAAAACCAAAAGTGTAGATGAAATGCTTGAGTTTATGGAAACTAAGCTTATCAGAGATCTGAGCAAAAAATATCCTGAATTTATCGAAAATGATTTGATTTCTGTTTTTGAAAATATTTTTATGGAAACAGGAATTCCTTTTGTATTAATCATAGATGAATGGGACTGCGTATTAAGGTATTACAGTTCTGAAAGCGAACAGAAATAGAAAATGATGTTTAATGTTGTCGATATGAAATAACTTAATAGTACTAAAGCCTCCGTTTTGGCGACGGAGGCTTATTTTATGAAAAATCAGTTATAACCTTGCGTTTTAATATACAAAGATCAAAGACATTTATAGTATTATCTGCATTTAAATCAGCATTTGACAGATTAGTAATTGTACCTGAACGAACAAGCCATTTCTGAAGCATAATAACATCATCAGCGTTAAGATTTTTGTCATCATTGACATCACCATAAAGCTGAGTATCTGATACAGTATCATCAATAACAGTTTCGTCAGGGGCGGCAATAAATTCATCAATCATAAAATCTGTTGTATTGTCGGGAGTTTCTACATAAACAAGCATTCCATCAGCTCCTGCCGGAAGTGTATAGGATGTATTTGCAAGCTGTACATATTCTCCAGGAACAGCATTTTCAGACTTTATATTTGCATATTTTGTTTCGCCTTCTGAATTATTATACTGTAAAGTTAGTGAAATTCTGTCAGCAGTGGAATCTTCAGGAACACGCACACGTATGCTGAAACTGTAAGCTGTACCTGCTTCAAAAATTGATGTATCAAGTTCTTTTGATGTACCATGCCATGCTGATGTTCTTCCGCTTACGCTAAGTGAATTGTTTCCTTTAAATGGATTGCTGCTGGAAACCTCCGCTGAAGCAGCACCTCTACCTGTCCAGTTACAATTGCTGTCTTCAAATGTATCATGAACATACCAGCCGTTTTCATCTGTCGGAGGTTCTTCCTTTTCGACAGGTGTTCCTTCACCTTCAATATCTATTACAAATGTTGAAACACTTTCTGCTGGAAGCTGTGCCCAGAAGCTGCTGTCTGATGCTTCAAGATTTTCTGTCAAAGCAAGGTTTTCATCAGCAGATGTTCTGTATCTGTCAATATTTGTGATTGTTTCTCCGCTTCCCACAGTAAACTGCTGTGCATAGCCCTCACTGCCTTTGTTTACAGCTACCACTACAAGCTGATTACTGTCATTTTCGTAAGCTGAAACATAAACATTCTCAGCAGGCTGTTCGGTTACGGCTATACGCACATCACCGGGACGGACAAATTTTGAATACTGTGCCATACAGTAGCCACGCTTACTGATAGTGCCGTCTTCCTTCATTGGACCGTAATTTCTGCGGATATACCACCATACATAGGCACTCATATTTCCCACAACAAGACCATTGTGAATGTTTTCGGATACCTGAATTGCCTCAGGCCAGCGGTCAGCGGAATCAGTCTGACTATTAGGAACGTAAACCTCAGTCATCCAGATAGGCTTGCCACAGGATTCAAGTGCTGAAAAATCCATATTTGAGCGTGTTGTACCGTAAAAATGTGTGCCAAACAAGTCGATATTGTTTAATGCAGTACTGTTATTTAAAATCGAATTATATATATCCTTTTTATACTGGAAACTTTCAGGTGACATAAGCTTTGCATTTGTACCGGAAACAACATCATCACCGTATTCTGCAATAAAGCTTGTAAGCTCATCAGTACTCCAGTATGTCCATTCCGAAGCATAATCCGGTTCATTCTGTACAGAGATTGAATAAAGATCAACACCCTGTTCCTCCACATACTTTACATAGTCGTTGAGATGTTTTGCATATTCCGCAAATTTTGAGTCGTCAAGCTGATACCTTCCTCCTGTGAGAGTAGCATCACCATTAATACGCATGCTTGCAGGCGGATTCCACGGCGTAGCAAAAACAGTTGCACCAAGTTCCTGTGCTTTTTTTGCTACATTTACTGATTTATACCACTGATTGCTGTCATCATTGACGTATACACGAAGTATGCTGAAACCCAGTTCATCCTCACCATTGCCAAAAGCCTTCTGTACCTGCGCATCTGTAAGGTCACCAATCCATTCGGGATGATTGATACCACCGAAGCCGCTAATTGTCTGAAATTCCTCTGTCGTGTCTATAACACAGGAAGAAGCCGCAAAAGATGTTTCTATAATAAAACTCTGACCCGCTGTAAGTGCTGTAGCAAATATTGAACAACTAAGCAATGCGGAAAGTATCTTTTTAAATTTCATTAGTTATTCCTCCATTTTTATGTATTGTTAACAGTTTTCAATTTAAATATCATAATTATATTATACAGAAAAATGAAATCAATTGCAATACTTTTTATAAAAAAGATAAATAAAATACACAATTTTCTACACGTAATAGAAAATCTGAAAGTGATGTTTGATTAATTGGTTTTGGGATTCTGCTTTATCATAATATAAGTACTCTTGAGAAATGCAGACAGTTGTAGAAAATTCAGCATTTACATTAAAAAGCAAATTTCCTCTTATTTTCTTAGCTGCTTTTCAGATTTTGATTCCATAAAATATAAGTACTTAATACGAAAAAATGTCCTTAATCTTGAAAAGAGGTTAAGGACATTTTTTTAATAACTATCAACTGTTCAAAATCATACGTTTCATCACACATAAGTCGAATATATTTAATCTGTTATCGCTATACAAATCAGCAGCTTTCCAGTCTGAAAGACGTGTATTAGGTACAGCAAGAAGCCACTTTTGCAAGAGAACGACATCTGAAATATTAAACTTTCCATCATCGTTGCAGTCACCTATACAGTCGCTTATTTTATCTGCAAAATAAACAGAAAGCCTGTTGGTTGAAATTTCGTACTTGAATTCATACACTCCGCCTGTGGCATTAAGTACACATTCTGCTGCTTCAGGTACTAAAACCAGACGATTGGCAGTATCTGTAAAGGAGGTACTGTCTTTTCCGTACCATTTATCTGTGCCGATGTTATAAAGCCTGAATGTATGTTCACCGGCAGATAACTCCTTGGTAAGAGTAATTATATCGCTATTATCTGTTTTCTTGAACACATCTGTTTCATCTTCATTGTTAAATGAACCTTTTAAACAGAAAACCGAATCAGTAACAGACAGCGTATTTGCAGTATTGTATGTGATTGTATAAGTGCCGTCACCACCGTTTACAAAAGTCATTGTGCGATAAGTTCCATTTGCGTTTGCTGAACCTATAACAGCAGTTGCACCAGCATCAACAGATGGATTAATAGTAACCTTTGAACCACTCAATTTAACAAAATCAGCATTTGTAGTATTACCCATAACAATATCACCGTCAAGATTTACTGTATATGAAGTTACTGTTGATGACATATCTATTGTGGCTCCGTCCTTTGCAATACCACCTGCCGCATCACTGTTTGCTGTATTATTTGCATGAAGCGTAAGAGTAAGCCCGTCAAACGATTTATCAGTCAAAGCTATTGTATTGTTGCGAAGCTTACTGTCGTTTGAGGAGAAACGGATAGTCACACCTGTGAATTTACCATTATTCACAGTAAAGGAACTGTTATACCCTGAGTTTGTAAGATATGCAATAAAGGAAGCATGAGTTTTACTGTCCAGCACCACAGATGTTGCTGACGATGCACCATGCAGGTAACAATAAAGTGTCTGACTTGAAGAATCATAATACACTCTGCCCGCTCTTGTAAGATATGTTGCACCCGATACAGGGTCAAGAATACGATATGTGCCGTTTGTGAGAACAGATGGAACGTTTTCTGGCGGCGTAATTGTATTATCCTGCTCGGAAAGATAAAAGCTGTCAATCGGACCGTAATTCATACTTGTAACAAGCTTGTCCCAGTTATCCGACAGTTTTACTTCCTTTGTCACAGCCATTCCACCCGGCATAACCTGTGTTTTGTTTCTTGAACTGTCACCTGTAATGATAATATCAGTATTACCCTTTCTCATAGTGGCAACAGTATCTATATTGGCATAAGTGATACCGTTCATCCATGGTGGTGAAGCCGTGGATTTTGCATCTTCCGAATCGGCTGATTTAAGTTCGTTATAAACTTCATCAAAGGATTTACTGAGGGCGTTGTTTGTATTTGCGTAATAGTAAGCATAAGCTCTCATCCATAGTGGTCGTCTTGCAGTTTTAATAAGAGCATTTTCAAGGGCATCTTTTGACTTGTACTTTGTTGCAAGAGCCGATGCCACCGATTCTGTTATAAAGATAAGGCGATGAGTGTTTGCATTATCTTCTATTGAAGCACTGCCGAGAGCACCAAGATTTTTCTCTGTAATATCCCATGCAATAACCTTCATAATCTCATCCGGCAAATCTGTTGCAGGTGTAACATTATTACCCCACATAGAAAAAGATGTGGCTGTAATTACATTGTCATTGAGCTGATAACCTTTTTCAACATGATGTGGCTCCCAGCCTATGTTAAGACAAACTTCATCATTTTCGGAAAAAACCAAAGGCTGAACATTACCAAAAGCGTTTGTGCGTTCAATACCTGCAAGATTTATAAGAGCAAGTTCCATAAAGCGTCCGATTGCAATATTGGTTTCTTCGGTTGTCATACCCTGAGTGTTATCAATACCAATCTGACGTGCCACAGGGCCGTTTATATACATCATAGGAGTAAGCTTTCCTGATTTTAGAGAATCAAGATATTTGCTGTCGCCTAAAGCTTCTGTAAAGGCAATACATACAGGTAAATGCTCAGGTGAGCAACCTGCCATAATCGCATTTGCCGCAATCTGATATGCCTTTACCTTTCTTCCGTTTACAGTAGCCACCACATCATTGTAATCGTAGGAGGAGTAGCCCATAAACTTTTCTGCCTTTATTTTAGTAGGTGGCACAACAGGCAGACCGTCTGTCATACCCTGCTTTTTGAAATACGCCTCTATCTGCTTATATGTTCCGATAAACAACGGTGGATAGGACTTATCATATTTACTGCTTGGAGAAATAACTGGAAATCTGTTGTTTGCCGGTTCAATCAGATCATATTGATCTTCAAGAATACCAAGATCCTGATATGTTTTTCCCTGTGCTTCATATTCATCTTCATAGCCATCTGTCAATACTGCGGCATGAACTGTAACAGAAGCCGGCAGAAAGCTAACAGCAAGTACCAAAGAAGAAAGTGCAGAAATCGCACGGTTAAAGTATCTGAACTTCATAGTATCATCCTTTCTGATTTTTTGTAAAAAGCTTTATTCTGAAAGATAGTAATCTGCTATTGGGCTGTAACCTTCATTTGCTGCCAGAGTATCCCAGTTGCGTGGAAGATTTACATTGAATGAACAAGCGTCACCACCCGGCATAATCTGTGCCTGACTGCTTATATCACCGCCTGTTATTACAAAGCCTGTACTGTTTTCCTGAATTGTCTGAGTTGTGTCAATTTTCTTAAAAGGTATAATACCTCTGAGCCATTCAGGTACAAGGGTTTCAAGAACAAAATCCTGCTCAACGTTCTCGGTGGATGCACCACTCTTTATATCATTATAATGTTCATCAAATGTGATGTTCATGTGAATTTTCGAGCCTGTATTTGCCCAGTAATGAGCATATGTACGCATCCATAAAGGTCTTCTTGCCGTATCCACAAGAATGTCCTTTAATTCTGTTTTTGAGGAACAGCCTTTTGCAATTGTTTCTGCCGCATCCTTAGTCAACCATATCATACGTGCTTCACGGGGATTGGTATTACCAAGGCCATTCTGCTGTTTTTCTGTAACGTCCCATGACAACAGCTGAATTGCCTTGTCTGCATCTGTTGTACCGATGTCTATCGGATTGCCCCATGTAAGAGTAGAACCACATGTTACAACACTTGTATTAAGGTCATAACCATTTTCAACATGGTAAGGATTCCAGCCTATATCAAGACACGCCTGTTCATCCTCGGCAAATGCTATTGGCAGCATATACCCGAAAGTACCCATTCGGTTTTCCTTGATTTTATATCCTGCGAGATTGAGCATAGCAAGGGAAACAAATCTTCCCAGAAGCTTATTGGCTTCCTTATTTATCATTCCGTCTTCATAGGAAATACCGAGTTGTCTTGCAATAGGACCACTTACCAGAACATAAGGAGTCCAGCCGTGGGTACTTGCCAGTGACTTGTAGAAGTTTCCGTTTGCAAAGCATCTTGTAATTGCAATACAAAGCGGCATATACTCAGGTGGACACCCTGCCATAATTGCGTTTACAGCAACATGATAAGCGAGTATTTCTCTGTTTGCAGGAGGTACGTCCTGTACCTCACCATTTCTTGTATTTACAATATCCGTAGCTTTATATGTAGTATACTGCAGATAGTATTCAACCAGTTCTCTTGTAGGCGGTACAACCGTAAGACCATCTGACATTTCGTTTACCTCATAGTACTGCTGAACACGTTCGTGTGAGCCTGTAAAGATTATATCATCATAATTAACACCTGCTATATCACCTGCAATCCTGTCCTTTTCAGCCTGACTAATCTGGGTTGTAAGAGCTGTTACAATCTGAGGGTATAAATCTTCACGGGCCTTTCTCTGCTGTTCTTCCGTTGTGTCATTTGCAAATGCCCCTGGATATGCGGCAGTTCTTACAACAGGTACACCCCTGTTATAGCCTGTTGACTCAATCTGCGGAATAAATGCCTCAGCTCCCACTACAACGGCAGGAATTCCGGCATATTCTGCTGCAAGTCCGTTGCCTGTTTCCTTTACTGTACAGATACCACAGCCACAGTTTCCAGAAATCACAGCGTCAATTTTGTATTCTTTAAGCTTCTGCTGAAATTCCTTTGATTTGTCACTGATGCTGTTAGGATTAAATGTACCACTCTTGCCGATTTCTTCTGTCATATAGTATGTAATACAGCCGTATTCATCTACCAGCATGTCGCTTATAACCTCATGTGTAACAGAGGCAGAAAAGCTTCCTCCCACAAGAGCAATTCTTTTACCTTTCAGAGAATCAAGACGAGCAGGCTGTTCAATAGGCGTAATAGATGAGCCTGACGGAACAGGCGATAAAATCTGATATTCATTTTTGCCAGGTTCTGCGTTCGACGCTTCGGCTTCAGCTACTGAATATGATACTGCATCCACTTTAGTAACACCGATTACACAGGTTGCCGCAATAGCAACTGACAATATTCTTTTTAAAAGTTTATGTTTCATGAAATCATCCTTTCATTTTGATATTAAGTATGTAAACTGTTAGTATATTATAGCATATAATCATTAAAATCAGATTAAAAATACAGAGCAAAAAATATAAAAATATTCAGTAATTATAAAAATACTGCACAAAGAGATATTCTTCGTGCAGTCAGACTGTAGAAAAACCTTGATTTTGATAATCGTGCCGATTAAATCGGCAGACAAATTTGAGTACGAACAAAGTAAGGGGACGCTTTATCTTGCAAAGCGTCCCCTCTTGAAAAACAGCCCACTGGGCTGTTTTGTCAATCACAGCATTGCTTAAGAGGTAAGAAGCAATGCACGATTGCTCTGAAGATAGCAATCGCCCTCGTAAATGTACCTAAAGGTATTTCCTTCGGTCACGCACTTAGGCAAGGCGTTTCGCTCACTGCGGTGAGCGACCAAAGGGCGTTGCCCTCTGGACACCTACCACTTTTGAAAAAGTGGACAAAACTTTTAAATTTGAAAATTTTTTTCTAAAGACTTTTTCGACAGACTGACTGCACAAAGAGATACTCTTCGTGCAGTGATATATTATTTATTCTTAGACAGGTAAAGGATGAAACAGCTTCCTTTTCCGGACTTGCTTTCCACCTCAATTGTTCCTCCATGCTTTTTGGCAATTTTTAAAGCTATCGGCATTCCAAGTCCGTAGCCGTTACTGTTGCGTGAAGAATCGGATTTAAACAGGCGTGTAAAAACTTTCTGCATTTCATCTTCAGTCATACCTATGCCATAGTCCTTTACCTTTACAAACACAAATCTATCCTTCTCACCTGTTTCAATTTCAATTTCCGAATCATCATGACTGAACTTTACGGCATTTGAAATCAGATTGGTTACTGCTATCGTAACAAGATTTATGTTTCCGCATGTTTCTGCATTGCCATTGTTTGTTATCCTGAATTCAATCCTGCAATCAGTTGATTTATACTGCTGTGCCTCACATACGGCAGACACAATTTCCGTCAAATCAATCGGCTCCTGCATATCAACCTTATCTCCCGATTCAAGACGTGAGAGTGTAAGCAATGCAGTAATAAGATTCTGCATTTTTTGTGACTGTTTTAAAATCACCTCATAGGATTTTTTCTCCTCATCAGAAAGCTCCATATTATTCAGAGCATACTGGCTTTGTGCCTTGATTACAGCAATCGGAGTTTTTAACTCATGTGCAACATCTGATGAAAACTGTTCCTGCTGATCGAATATTTCATTCATACGGTCAAGCATACGGTTGTTGGCTTTTATAAGAGAGTTGATTTCTTTATAATGCCCACTTTCCTCCATATGCTTATCCAACTGCTTTGAAATCCCGATTTCAGCTACACTCTTTTCCATGGTTTTTATGGAACGTTTAAATCGTTTCAGAGCATACAGCATTGTTACTGTCAGAACTGCGAATACTACCACCGCCCCTCCATAACAGATAAACCTGATGTGTACATAATCACTTAGAACATCACTTTCGCTTACATATGCCCTTACATATCCGTTGTCAGGCATAGCAGGTTTTATATATCGGTCTATATAGTAATATGAGTTCTCTCCTGCCATAACCT
>SVNU01000097.1 GCA_015066715.1 Ruminococcus sp.
CTTAATATTTCACTTTTTTTAATTGGCTGTCTCACGACGGTCTGTTTTCCTATACCCATTTCCCTTTTTGTTAATTCTTTGTGAATTCTACTGATAAGCTATTGATTTATTTATAGTTGGCTCCATAAAGAAAATGGGTGCTGAGATAATATACCTCAGCACCCGTGTTTGTACAAAAATCCTTACCGCATAAAAACAACTATCTGAACCCCACCGAGGTAATATTTATTCTGTTTTCAGTTTTAATCATTGATTGTGTCATCTTAATTACCCCGCTTATTTATATTTTAGTAATTTATGATTTAGTAAATGATAAATTACTAAATCATAATTTCGTTATTATATTGCGATGTATTATCTTTTGGAATTCATCCAAGGAAATCCGAAATCACTTCGCTTTATTTTGCACATTTCCCCATTGCCGCGATGGAATACAATTCCTTCAATATAATGGGTATTCAGAAATTCTCTTATACCTTCAAAGCTTCTATCAGGCAAATCTAAAATTATAGAACCGTGTTTTACAATTATATCTTTATCATGATTATACGGATTACTCTGGAAATGAGGTCCGACAGCCTCGTAAGTACCGTCATCCGTCAAGGAAATATTGCTGTTTTGCAAAGCCTCCAGATACCATTTGTCAGCAGGATTTGTTGTAACAGGAACCCAGCAAGGCAGATGTCCTGTTACAGCATCCGCTTCAGGCTGACATAAAACAGCATTTTCAGGAATTGGTTTACCTCTTTTCGCATCATATCTTCGCCAGTATCTACCGTCAAAAATAGCACAGCAAGCACCATCAATTTTTTCGGTTGCAATTCCGTCTCCGTTAAGTACCCATTCACAACTGGAAGTAACTTCGTTGTGTATAATTATTTTATGATTGGCTTCAAATTCTCTTACAAATAAAGTAGGCATTTTCTTCATATATAATCACTCCTTCAATCAATAATATCCTCCATAACAAATCTTAAATTATCAAAGCGAACACTCCATTACATAACGCCTTACAACAGCACCGCTTGACATTTTTTGTTCAGTTTCATCTATGATGTCAAAACCGCATTTTTTATAGCATTGCTGTGCCTGAATGTTACTTTGGTCTGTGTAAAGTCCGATTGAACTGTACCCACGCAGTTTAAGGCTTTCTATCGTTTCCTTTATAACAAACGAGCCTATTCCGCAGTTCTGATATTGAGGAAGCAGTGCTATCATTTTTATGTAGGCTTTTTTATCTGTTGATGATAGTCCGTTTACACCTAACCAGCCGATGGGTGTGGTTTCGTCAAAGATAATATAATCTTTCTCGTCAGTATCCTGCAACCACTCTTTGATTGCATCAACCCAAACAGCAAGTGTTGACGGAACTTCATTCAAAACAGACATAACAGCTTCATTATTCATAAGCTTTTGCAGAAATTCAGCATCGTTTTTGGTTATTGCAATAATTTTAATATTTTTCATTTTATTTCTCCTGACTTATTTCAGTGCCTTCATCAAGCCTGCATTTCATTTTCTCAAGCTCACGTTTTTCGTTGTACATACGGTTGCTTTTGCACCAGTCACAAGTGCCGTGATTTCGGCAGGTGTAGTCAACCGCCTTACTTCCGCGATAGGGTCTGCGGTGCTCCTTGCCGTGTTCTATTGCTTTGTCAAGTGACATTTTCTGCTCCTTTCAGACGTGAGTAACGCTACTCAATAATATCCTCCATAACAAACCGCAAATCGTCAATACGCTTGTCAATATGCCAGTGACCGCAAAGCCAACGTTTGTAGTTCAGCCTGTTCTCAATGGAGTCAAGCCATTTTTCCGTGCTGTTGTCAACGGTGCTCTGGTCAATGCTGGGCAGAAATGCCTCCGTAGGAATGTATTTGTACGGGCATGTGTGAGTAAGCACCTGGTCAATCTCCCAGTTACAGTTGTCAAGCACAGCTTCAACCCGTGCCTTTGTTTCAGCCGAGGGCTGTTCGTCCTCAAACCAGTGAAAGCCGTTCCGCAGACGATAAAACTTGTCAACGGAGTACGCACCGCCGATAACAATGGACTTCCGCCCGTCAAGGTCGTAAATCTCGCCGTCCTTGGCAAAGAGAATATTCGGATATTTTTCCTCGTAGTAAACAGTGCCGCCGTGCCACTCTTTAGTGGTGTAGGTCGGTATCGTTTCGGGACGCATTTCGTGGTTGCCGTGAATGCAGAACACAGTAATGCCGACCTCGTTCAGCTTGTACTTTGTCCGCTTGTCGCCCAGATCGTTGCCGTAATAATTAAACCCTGCGTCACCGAGAATTACTATCGTGTCATTCGTTGTAAGTACTCCATTGCGGATAGCATTTGTGATTTTAAGTATTTTTCCGTGGGTATCGCCTGTGTAAAAAACTGTTCCAGTTTCAATCGTTTTGTTTTCAATCATTCTGTGTTCACCTCTTTATGTCAATCGTTCTTTTCCTTCTCCAGAACCTTGCTGATAAATTTATATACATCAGTTTCTTCAAATTCATCACAAAGCTTCATTACCTTTTCACGGCTGTATACACCCCGTGAAAGCCAAATTCTGAACGCATTCAGCACGTCTTCTTCCTGCATATCAATAAAGCCGATACAGCCCTTTGCATCGTCATGTTCATCAACTGTAAAGCAGGCAAAATCGTTTCCGAATCGTCCGCAATCCTTGCAGGTGATATGTGGTGAAATATAACAGCAGTCATTTTCAGCTTCGGTCGGAAACCAGCTTGACGGCATACTGCATACACCGTGTCCGGGAGTTGCTGTTGTAAAATATTTTTCGCAGTCTTTGCATTTCATATTTATGTCCTTTCATTCATCCGTATAAGTTCATTAAGCGTCCGCGGAGTGTACCCGGTAACATCAACACCTGCATTAAAAGCATTTCTGAAATGCTCTGGATTGTTTTTTATAATCTGATATGCAGGGGTGTCAAAATTGTTGTGAATGTGTCCGTAAACGTGGTACGCACCCCTGAAATAGCCGTCCCATTCAAGTATTGGATAGTGGGACAGAACAACACGTCTACCATTGTCATCAAGCTTCAGATAGTCGGTTATTTCCACAAATTCGTCACGGATATTGCTGTTGAAACCTCTGTCGTGATTGCCGAGAATAAGATGCTTTCTGCCTTTCAAACGGCGGAGAATTTCAAGCTGTTCCTTTGAATTTATCTTAAAAAACATATCGCCGATTATGTAAACATCATCATCAGCCGACACAACGGAATTCCAGTTAAGAATAATACATTCCAGCATTTCAGCGGCGTTGCTGAACGGACGATTTGAGTAGGCAATAACATTTTCGTGACCTAAATGAAGGTCAGCAGTATAGAAAATCATTCTATGTTCACCTCAATTTATATCTGCATAAAACAAAACTGCTGCTTTTACAAATCATCTTCCCCAACATAAGCCCCATAAAATTTATCCACATCAGAAAAGCGATTGACAGCTATTCCTGCTTCCTTATATATTTTTTCGTAGTCAGCTAAAAATTCATCATAAATCCTGACATTGTCTTCAGGACAATCAGGGTTATAAGCCTCCATAATATCGTAAGTTCCAATGTTCACATCCGCTGAAACATCTGAAATCATATATTGCAGACAGCACATATTTACAAATGATGAGTAGGTGTCGTTATTGACCGCCGCTTCCTCAACCTTGTTTCGCCAGTTTGAATACATTTCTTCATATGTTCCCGAAAGTGATTCCTTTGTCGGAATCGCTTTTTCCGTTACCTTTGATGTGTAATTTTCAGCATACAGAATCAGCGATTTTGCAAGGGAACGCAATTCTGTAACATCCTTGCTTTCCGATATTTTCCTTATGCCTTCGGAGAATTTCCCGTCAAGCGGAAATTGAGAAAGCTCTTCAAAAGTACGTTTTATGCCACGCTTGAAATATGTCCCGTGATAAAGCATTATTGCATCAAGAAGTGACAGTATCGCTTCGCAGACGTCCATTCGTACCTGTCCGATTTTTTCGTGCAGACAAGCGTTTGCAAAGGACACCTTTGCCTTTTCTATCAGTTCATTTACTCTGTCAAAGCGTTCCTCTGAACATAAAAATGCTTTTGTCTGTTCTCTTAATCGGCATAATTCTTCGTAGGCTTCCTCATTTTTAACGTATACAATTTAGAATCCATCAGCTTTGAAAGCTGTGCGTGATGACAGGCTGAATCATATCTTAAACCGTCCCAGTTCGTACAGTATATATCATAACCAACCCCGACGTCATCCAGAATGAAGCCTGTTCCCAGCTTCCAGCCGTTATCATCCTGAATAAGTATAAGCAAATCAAGGTCTGATTTTTCATAATCATCACCCGTTGCAACTGAACCATAAATTCCTATAAGTGCTAAAGAATCAGGGCATACTTTTTCTGCCTTTTCAATAACAGCATTTATTATTTTTTCATTTCTGCAATTCATAATTACCCCCGCTTTTATTCAGTTATCAAGCACTTCAAGAAACTCCACAGGCACAGCCTTAGTCAGCCACACCCCATTCTCCGACAAGAAAAACTCAAATCCGTTACGGTGCATTTCACCCGACTTCACCTTGAACACAAAAGGCTTGCCGTGTCTTTTGCCAACGGTCACAGCAGTTTCAAGGTCTTTCGACAAATGCACATAAAGACGGCTTTTCGGCTTCAGCCCCTCCGCCATAATTGAGTCAACGAAACGTTCCGCCGTGCTGTGATAAAGAATTTCGGGCGGTTCGCACTTTTTAAGTTCAACATCAACAGGGACGGAGTGTCCCTGATTTGCACGGATAAGCGTCTTGTCCTCGTTGAAGCTGTAACGCTGTTTGTTGTCAGTGCGGACAATTTCTTCAAGCTTCGCCATATCCAGCGTGTATCTGCCAGTTGCATTTACACCATCAATCAATTCATCAACATTCGCCCAGCCGTGACTATCAAGCGTAATGCCAGCCGCAGAGGGCTTGTGCCTTAAAATTAGGCTTAAAAAAATACTTGTTTCTTTCATATGTATCAACTCCTGTTTTTGTCATCAATTCAAATGCGGAACAAACAAATCTCTTGTCAGTTCATAGTCAACAAATGACTGCAGAACTCCCGCCTGGTCTGTCCACACATTTTCTTTTGTGCGAACCTTTTTAAATCCAAGCTGTTCATAAACGTGCTGTGCACGCTTGTTATTCAGATTCGTATCCAGCAATATTTTTTCATATCCGTATTCGTTGAACAAAGCATCAATAAAAAGGCTGAGTATAATTTTTCCAAGACCTTTATTCTGCATTGAAAAATCACAGATTTTAATACCAATCTCGCAGTTTTTTTCACCTGCTTCGCAGTAGTTCATTTCTCCGATAGGAATGTTTTTATAAATAATAATGTGTCTGTTACTATTATTGTTTTTGTCTTCAAGCTGTTGCCTTACCGTTTCCACTGTTGTACCCAATCCGTAAGGAAATCCTGCGTGTGCCATAACCTTTCCGTCATTCCACCAGCTGCAAAGCTGCTGTGCATCGTCAGTGCAAGCTTCACGTATGAGTATATCGTTATAAAGTCGTTTCATAGTTGTTTTCCTCCAAGTAAATCAGCAGGTTTAAGCCTTTGGCAATTAAGTTTATGCAAATAAAAAAGGATACCAAGCTACGCTCGGTATCCTTACGTTATACAAAAATTACAGCAATGCCCTGCAAAAACTTATACGCAAAGCTGCTTCAAACCTACCGAGGTAATTATATTTATTCTGTTGTTTCTAATCATAGCCTGTGTCATATTCAATTACCTCACTTCCTTTAAAAATTTTATTTAGTATATCACGATTGTTGGGGTTTGTCAAGGGATAAGTTTATATTTATCAATAGCTGTCTCTGTCATAGATATAAGGTGCAATGGAGTCGTACAAATCACCCACGCCGTTTTTATCAGCAAGATATTCCCCAAAATCATAGATGGCATTGTTAATTTTGATGTCGGTATCACTTATCAATTCGCCGTTTTCATAAATTCCTGAGTCTACCAGTTTTCCTGAAGAGTCATATTTATTATATGTCAATCTTCCATATTCGCTACCATTTAAAAACTCACCTTCGAGTATTAAAGAAGTACCGCCTAAATCGTAACAAATTATACCTGAACCATTCGGTTCATCTTGTGAAAATTCGCCCTTATAAGATCCAGTTATACCATCAAAGTATTCTTCCAAATATCCAGTACCCTGAAAATGTCCATTAAAGAAATCGCCGTTATAATATAATTTTTCGGATTCAGTTTCAGAATAAAATTCCCCTTTGCCATGCGGTAAACCATTTACCCATTCACCATTGTAAAAATAATTATTGTTGACGGATGTGAATTTACCGTTTCCTTCTGGCATACCATTTTCCCAATTGCCTGTGTATGTACCATCTATACCGTCTAAAACATAAGCTTTGTCTGATACCTTTGAACTTTGTGAAGCAGAACTGTTGCTATTTCCGCCATTTCTTGAAGGTGATTCTTCCTTTCCGCAGGCGGAAAATGTTACTGTCATCGCCAACACAAGAAATATCGCTGTCATTTCCTTCATAAAAAATCTCTCCTTAAAAATTTTGAAATTTATCTTTGTACATAAGCGAATTTATCAGAAAAATATATCCCAGATTGCATCATTAGCCTGCTGTTTAGCCTTATCAAGTTGTACGCTTTGAATTTTTGTATACTTTGGTCCGGGACCTTCCACTATGCCGTAATCTATCAGATTTCCCTTGCTGTCATATTCATTGAATTCACCACGTCCTGACAGATTGTTGCCTTTAAATGTTCCTTTAACTTCAAAAATAACATTACAATTGGAGTCTAATTCTCTTCGTGTACCATTGCCATATACAAAGCCATCGGAAAAAGGTCCTGTTATATCATAGTGAGTGCCGCCGCTTCGGTAATAATAGTAGCCGTCACCGCTGTACTCACTGTCAACAAAATTACCTTCATAATAATATTCCCAATTACTACAGGTCGCTGAAACCGAACCATAACCGTTAGGGAAACCGCCGCTCCATTCACAATCGTATACATATTTAACCTTCATATCTTCGTTTGTAATGTTACTTTCAGCGGTATAAACACCATGTCCGTAAGGTGCTGATGATTTCCATTCGCCTGTGTATTTTCCGATAATGCCGCCCATTATATATTCCTTGTTTTCGACCTCTGTTACAGGAATTGTGCATTCGTGTTCCATAAGAAGCTCAAGCTGGGCGTGGAGGTCATAATATCTGGATTCCTTTTCGTCAAATTCTTGTGAGCCCTCATATGCACGGTTAGCCATAATGTACTCGTTAAGCTCTTTGAGTTCAATCTGAATTTCCGCAACCTTTTCGCAATCCTTGCAGGTTGGTTCTCCACAGGCTGTAAGCGATACAGCCATTGTCATTGCAAGCAATAAGCTAATAATTTTTTTCATAATAATTTCCCCCTATTTTAATTTTCAATGAAAAATACAGCCTCAAAATAATTATCAAGCAGTGCTTCCTTTGGTGCAGTAAAAGCAATAAGCTTGTTTTCACCGAACAGTATGTCTATACCGTCCCAGTTCATATTTACAAATTCCTCAAATGTAACTCCGTCAAGGGCTTCTCCGTAAACGTGATGATAATATCCTGAATTCCAAAGATCAAAATTCTCTTCTGCGGTATTGTATTTTACGCTGCTTCGTATTGTTTCATAAAGCAGTGCACCGAGGAATGCCATACCGTCTTCTTCAAATGTCTTTGCAGATGAATTAAGCTGTGCAAGAGTATCCTTTGCAACTTTTTCAACCTCATTGAGAATTGCAATGTTATTTCTGCATTCAGTTTTAAAATTCTCTCTTTCTGCAGCAGTCATTGATCTGAAATCATATGAAACTGAGGTTTCTTCAATTAAAAGTGCAGTCATTCTGTTGTACATATCAGGGCTTACAACAAGTGCCGTCCTGTATGTTCCTTCATCAAAATTTATATCAGAAGAACCATCTTCAAGCAAAGCCTTGATGTTATACCATACTTTTGTGTGTTCTTCCTGAAGCGAAATCAGTTCATCAAGTTCTTCCTGAGAAAGTTCATTGTAATTCTGCTTCCAATCGTGATAAAGTCTGTTATGTTCAGCCTTCTGAACACATTCTTCCTTGTAGCCGCATATTACACAGGAAAGCTCTTTAGGGTCATCAGTGTAAATACCATTTACGCAGGCAAAGCATTCGGGGTCACTGCACTCAACCTCTGCAAGCTCCAATGATGATTTTTTTACCCACATTGCAGGGCGGATGCCGTACTTTACCTCATCTACAAATGTGCCACATACCGCAATGCTACCTTTTCCACCTATATATGTAACTGCATTTTCATACATCCCCGGAGAACGAAGTAGCCAAGCACTTGGAGCAACATTTCCAAGATGACCGCTTAAATTATAAGCAAGGCGTTCTTTCTCATATCCGTCAGAAAGCTTCATTTCAGACGCACCTAATTGTGTGTCATAAAGCATACTGTCTTTTCCGTCATCAGTAAAATATTCTATTACCTCGTCAAGGCTCAAAAGAAAAATATAATCCTTTGTATCATCGCCGCCATCAGTAGCTGCATTACCGCCTTGATTGGAAAAATCCCACGGATTATCAGGATTTTTGTTTTTAACGGAAACAATTTTCTTTCTGTATTCATCATCAAAGCTGTCATAAAAATCACCATTGAGATATTCACGCAAACTACAATTTGCCCAAGTTATGTCTGTCTTTGTATGGTTGTACGCTCTCTGTTCAAGTATTCTTTCGCTTAAAATCAAGGCTTTGCCGCCCTTGATTTCAAGTACCTGCCAGTTGTAATTGCCGAATTTGACGATATCTCCAACCTTTATCTTGTTACGGCTGCCTAAGATAATGACAGCAAGCAGTATTACAGCCAGCAGCACAATAACAATTACAATCAGAAATTTTTTCTTTTTCATTTTATACCCCCTTGAAGTTAATTGAGCCCAATGTGAATAATCTGTCAAACTGTTTGTTATTATACCACAAAATGTTGCTAATTGCTATATGTAATATAGCTAAAAGATAGTATAAAAATGTAACCGTTAGCTATATACTATGTTTAGAGTTTAAACATTACAGGACGGTATGGCTATGAATTTAATTGAAATCGGCAGCAGAATAAAGGCTCAGCGTAAAAACATCGGTATATCACAGGAAAAGCTTTCCGAAATGATATTTGTATCTCCCCACTATATCTATGAGATAGAGCGTGGCTCAAAGGCAATGTCCCTTGAAACCCTTATGAATATGTCCGAAGCACTCAGTCTGTCAGCAGACTATATCCTTTTCGGCAATCTCTCCGAGAGCAGGTCGGAAGCAGTCGAAGCAAGGATAGCAAACGTTTTTGACGGCTGCACAGATGATGAAATACATCTTATGCTGTCGGTTGCAGAAAG
>SVNU01000098.1 GCA_015066715.1 Ruminococcus sp.
CGATATAGTGAAAATCGGGGTCATCGTCCAGAATGATTGAAAACTCCCTGCCGTGCAGAGCATTGAGAAAATCCGAATACGCCGAAAGCAAAGCGGAATTTCTCTGCACAAAGGTAAACTCAAACTCAAGTTTACGGTTTTCGTAAGCCACCACACCGAAAAAGTCCGTCAGGTCAATAGAACCGCTGGCCCCCGGAATGTCAAGGCAGCAGGACTTTACAGCCGCCTCCCCTATCACAACCGATGAAAGATATACTCCGAAATTTGATGTGTGAATATCGCCGAATGTTACGCCTTTCATTTAACCCCTCCCTTTCAAGCGAGCCATAGAGCCAAGCTTTCTGTCCATTTCGTTTGCAATACCGCCCACAAGGGTCCTGCCATCAAGATAGATTTTCTGATTTTTCAGCAGTGAAATCATTTCCTTCAGAAGTCCGGCAATCTCGCTGTTGCCCACACTTCCGCTCATCCTCGCCGCAACCTTGTCTATCCATTCGGTGTTGTGCTCAAGAGGAATAATCGCCTCCGCACCGTCCTCACCTACCCTTGCTATGTGCTCTCGGGTTACGATGCCGCCGGTGGCGTAGTGAGGGATTTGGGCGGTGCATTTGCACATAACTTACAAGGAGTCACTTTCCATAGCTTTTTTAACAGTCTTTGGGGAAGTGATAAACTTAGACTGTTGCACTTTTGCCTTAAATTTATCCCAATGAGGCAGAATGTATGCAGGACAGTATTTTCTGCTGTACCAATGATTATGAGTGTAAAGACAATCAATTGACAGCTTGTATTTATTAAACGAGCAGGATGTACATCGTCAGCCTTGCTAAAGGAACCAGACATCTGCACAGACAGTTTCATATTAACTACATCTATCATTTGGGTTATTACATTTTTCAGCCCATATAGACAACAAACATTTTTGCGTACATAAGGCAATATAAAATAAGGAACGCTGTGAATTAGCAGCGTTCCTTATTTTATATTATTCTCTGTTTTTAAGTACCTCTACGGGTGTGATTTTCTTTATCTTTCTTACAAGTATTGTGCTTACAACAAAATAAATAATCATTATTCCCGCAAAAATCATAGCATACATATACCACGGAAAATGCAGATTGAGACCGAAGGCATTCTGTGCGATAAAACTTGGATATATTGCATCCATTATAAGTTTTAAGAGAGGGATAGCGATAGCGGCACCAATAGCAATCGTCAGAGCATTTCCATTAAGATAAAGCTTTCGGATTTCCTTTGTACGGAAACCGAAAATCTTTACGAGTGAAATTCCGAATGAGGCACGATAAATCATTACATTCATCATCAGATACATTACAACGCAGAAAATGATTATCTACATTGCAATCATCATTGTAAACATTCCTCTCATCTGGTCAACGAAAACCGATGCCGATTTTTCTATATCTGCCTTTGTTGTAACCGAATAAACTCTTCCATCGTCAACATCAAGCTTCTCGTCAGAAAGGAGCATATTGTAGTAATCATCGTCCTTACCGAAAAGCTCACGCATGCTATCAATGTCCATAAATACAGAAAGTCCAACAGAATAATCAGCAATTCCATCAACTGTAAAAGCATAGTCCATATCGTTTGCTGTGTCGGATAAAATCAACTTTTCGCCGATAGAGAGGTTATATTTCTGTGCTGTTGAAGATGCGGCGATAATGCTGTTTCTGCCCTTTTGAGGATTTGCGAGGTAATACTTATTGTAATCGTCAATGCCTATGATGTTTACGTCAAGGGTATAGCCCATATCCGTTATTGACAAAGCTTCCGTGTAGCATGCTTCAGCATTTTCAGAATCAGTTTCTTCGGGATATTTCAGGGTATACATATAGTTATACCTTGTATCCTCCGTGTTTTCAACCTTAATGTTCTGGCAAAGTACATAACAGTTCAAACCAAGCATAAATATCAGCAGACAGATAAACATACCGAAAATAACCGTAATGCCTGTTCGCACCTCACGAAGCATCTGACGCACCTGAAAGCGACGTATAAAGCCCATATTTCCAAGGTTAATCTTGCTTCTGTGAGAAATCTTCTGCTCATTTCTGATAAGTGACAGCGCTGTCTTTGAAAGTCGCTTGCTGATTACAATATAGTTTACGATTACTGAAATAACGGGAGGCATAACTACCGCATAAATAATCAGATACAAAGGATATGCAGGCGGCATATCGGGAATAGAAAAATAGCTATAGCTGTCAGCCATCTGACATACTATACCTGCATCACTGAAGCCGATTGCCGAGCCGATAAGACCACCGATAAAGCAGATAATTGTGGGCAGGGTTATGTAATGACAAATCAAATCTTTTTTCTTTGCACCGAGAGCGTAAAGTGCACCGATAACACTGCTTTCGCGCTGAATCTGATGAATTACAAAAACCGAAATTACATAGGTGAACAAAATCATTATTATCACACCAGCCACAAGACCGACAGTTTTGTTCATCTCAAGGTCAATCGCAGCAGCAAGAATACGGAGGTTATCTTCTGCCTTTTGTTAAGTACCTTGTTCATTATAAATCCTCCAGTTCAGCCGCAGGGACTCTTGTTTCGTTGAGGTATTCCTTTTTTACAAGGCCATCCTTAACGATGATGACTTTATGCACCATATTTTTAATGGAATTGTTGTGGGTTACGATAAGCATTGTAGTGCAGTATTTTTCGTTGATTTTTTCGAGTAGCACAAGTATATCACGGGAGGTTTTGCTGTCCAGCGCACCCGTAGGCTCATCGCATAAAAGAAGCTTCGGATTTTTCACAAGTGCTCTTGCAATTGCACACCTCTGCTGCTGACCGCCCGAAAGCTGTGACGGGAACTTGTTCTGATGCACGGTAAGTCCGAGAGTTTCAAGCAGTTCATCAACATCAAGCGGGTTTTCCGCAAGATATTCACACACAAGAATATTTTCACGCACCGTCAGATTTGGCACAAGGTTGTAAAATTGAAAAATGAAACCAAGATTGTTACGGCGATAATCGGAAAGTGCCTCAGGCTTCAATCCGAAAATCTCCTTCCCGTCAACCTTTACCGAGCCGCTGTCCATTTCATCAAGACCACCTATACAGTTGAGAAGCGTTGATTTTCCGCTGCCGCTTGTGCCCTGAATTACGCACATCTGACCCTTTTCAAGTCCCGTTGTAACACCTTTGAGCACCTGAATGTAGTTTGAGTCGTTACCATAGCTTTTCTTTACATTTTTGATTTCAAGATACATATTTTTACCTCCATAACATTGTTATGTTAACTTTATAAAATAAAGCCTTTTCGGCTAAAAACAATATTTGCATAACATAACATCGTTATGTTATGCTCAGAAAATTAACCGCAGAATTGCGGCTAATTATTAATCAAAAACTGTATCCGTCCAGTTTTGCATTGTCATTTTGAATACCTTTTTTATGTTTGCCAAAGCTCGCTGCTTGTCAGGCTCATGAGTAACAAGATGAACAAAGGAATCAACGACAAGATGTATCATAAGATGAAGCATATATTTGTTAACCTTTTTCTTTTTGCCCTTTTGTACAGCAATTTTCTCCATCATTTCAACACTTTTGCTTTCGGTAAAATCAACTATCCTGTCAACAATGTTTTCGTATTCCGACCCCTGCGATTTCGTAAGCAGAAGAATTATAGCATCATAATTGTTGTATATATGGTGAATAAGCTTCTGGGCAACCTCGCTGTGATCGTCGTCCTCTACCTCATAATCAGGGCTTTCAATGATTTCATCATCCTCATCAAAATGAGCCTGCATAATCTCAAAAAGCTCATCAACCGGCCTCCCGATTATTGCTTTGTACAAGTCAGCCTTGTCCTCAAAGAAGAAATACAGTGCCCCGGTTGTAACGCCTGCCTTTGCGCAGATTGAACGGAGAGAAGCCTTGTTGTAACCCTTTTCCATAAACTCTGCCTTTGCGCTTTCTATAAGATTTTCTCGTGTTTCTTTGTCCTGTGCCATAAGATGACCTCCACACATAACATCGTTACGTAACACTGTTATTTTAACACAAATAACTATCTTTGTCAATAGGCTTTAAGAAAAGCTTGCACTAATATATTTTTAAACAATAAAATTTCTCAGTAGAATAAAAATCTCATAGGCTTCATATCATGTTCATTTTTTGTATAAAACACTCCCCTTGCAAACATGTAAGAGTATCTGAAATTCAAGAATCGAAAAAACGATATGACTAATATAACTCCCCTTTAAAAATATGCGAAATATAATAGTGACTCCCAACTCGCTCTTCAGATTAGCTTGTTTTAGTTATATAAATTTATATTTTTCTTTCTAACTTTATTTTCATTATGTACTTTTTGCTTGTACAAAAAGTACCAAAAATACATTTCTTTTTCTCATTGAGAAAAAGAAACAAAAAGAAATTCAAGCTTCTTCATTTTAAATGGAATCAGACTGTTTCCCATTAAAAGAACTACCATACCCGATAAAAAGCAAACTGTTGCAGATAGTCTGCATAAAACGCAGTTCTCCCCGCAAATTAAGCTATAGCTTGAGAAAGTTTGAAATTTAATACTTACAAATTCTGTTTTATTGTACTCATGTATAGTTGGACTTTTAATTATGTAATTATGAAGTTGCCAAGTACAAGGAAACATTATTATTTAAGTTACAAATTTATGTAAGGAATTTTTTCTTTTTTGCTGACTTTTTTCTTTTCGAGAAAAGAAAAAAGTGTATGCATTCTTTTGTTACTTTTCTTGTGCAAGCAAGAAAAGTAAAGAATATAAATAGAAAGCTAAATATATATTTGTTGAAGATATTATAACACATAAAATAAGAAAAAGTCAACAACATACAATCGCTCTTGCGTTAACCATTCACTTACTGCTTTCCATATTTTCGTTGACATGGAAATTTCAGCATGATATAATGTAATAAATAAGTCTTAAAATATCAATTTGTCAATGCAGTCAGGGAGGTTATTATTATGGGTAAAAAAGTATTGATTTTGTAAGGAAGTCCACGCAAGGACGGCAATTCTGACATTCTATGCAATGAGTTTATGAAAGGTGCAGTTGAAAGTGGTAATGAGGTCGAAAAAATCCGTGTTTCTGAAAAGAAAATCGGTTTCTGTACCGGTTACTATGCCTGTCGTGATACAGGTGTCTGTGCAATTAAGGACGATATGGCAGATGTGATGCAGAAAATCATTGACGCTGATGTTATAGTGCTTGCAAGTCCTGTATACTTCTACTCTATTGATGCACAGCTTAAAGCACTTATCGACCGTACTGTCTGTCGCTGGACAGAAGTCAAAAACAAGGAATTCTATTACATCATGACTGCTGCTGATACAGCTAAAAAATCTATGGAAACAACACTTGCCTGCTTCCGTGGCTATGCTGATTGCGTTGAGGGTGCAAAGGAAATGGGCGTAATCTACGGCACAGGTGTTTATGAAAAAGGCGAAATCAAGGACAAAAAAGCAATGTCCGAAGCATTTGAAATGGGCAGAAATATTTAAGGAGAAAGCTTATGAAACTGGATTTTACATACTACAACCCGACAAAAATTTATTTCGGAAAAAACTCACTTGACAATCTTGCAGGAGAACTTGCAAACTACGGTGAAAACATACTTCTCGTATACGGAAAGTCATCAATCAAGAAGAATGGTCTTTATGATAAAATTATGGCAATTCTTTCTGATTGCGATAAAAACGTTGTTGAGCTTTCGGGTATCAAGTCAAATCCATCATACACACAGATAATGGAAGGTACAAGACTTGTTCGTGAAAACAATGTTGATCTTATTCTTGCTGTTGGCGGTGGTTCTGTCATTGACTGTTCAAAGGGCATTTCAGTTTCGGCATACTGTGAGGGTGATCCATGGGAACGTTACTGGACTAATTTTGAACCTGTAGACAATAAAATTGTGCCTGTTGCAAGTATACTCACTATGGCCGGTACAGCATCTGAAATGAACGGTGGTTCAGTTATCACAAACGAAGAAAAGAAAATTAAAAACGGCAGAGTTTACGGCCCTGAGGTTTATCCTAAATTTTCTATTCTGAATCCTGAATACACATTCACTGTTCCGAAATATCAGATGGTAAGCGGAGTGTTTGACGTTATGTCACATCTCATGGAACAGTATTTCAGCGGTGATGATGATAATACAACCGACTATCTGATTGAAGGTGTGCTTGATTCGCTTATCAATGCTACAAGAGCAGCACTTAAAAATCCTGAAGACTATGAAGCAAGAAGTAATATCATGTGGTGTGCTACTTTAGGACTTAACACAATTACAGGACTTTCCAAAACACAGGACTGGGAAGTTCACATGATAGAACATCAGATCGGTGCATATACAGACTGTGCCCACGGTGTTGGACTTGCTATCGTTTCGATACCTTACTACAAGTACATTTATAAATATGGTCTTAATAAGTTTGTACGCTTTGCCAAAAAGGTATGGGGTGTTGATACCGACTCAATGACAAAGGAAGAAGCAGCTCTTGCAGGTATAGATAAGCTTGCTGATTTTATAAAGGAAATGGGAATCCCGACTACACTTCGTGAAATCGGTGCGACAGAAGATATGCTGCCACTCATTGCAGAATCAACTATCCCAGGTGGTGGTTACAAGCAGATTGGTTCAGCTGAAATTCTTGAAATACTCAGACAATGCTACTAATTAAATTACTCCTTACAGTTTCTTACTGTAAGGAGTTTTCTTATTATAACAAGACCGCCTGTGGAGTGAAGCACAAGCGGTTATTAATGATATTCAGTTGTATAAATGGGAATTTATTTGATAAATAGATATTAGTCCAAATCGTAATCAAAGGCCGCTTTGTCGAAATTGTGGTTCTTTAAATCTTCATCTGAAATAATCCAAAAGATATTCCACAGACAGCCAACGCTGTAATCATATTGAAACAGCAGGTGCGTTTTTTCGTCTACATTCGGAATATTGCCACCCGTAGGATAACCGAATAATTTGTTGCCGTTATACGAAAGACATTCGATATCATAATCTGGAGCAACTTCTGCAAGACGGTCAAATTGGTTACGGTCAAGCACATATCCAAGAGACTGATAATCTGTGGCGAGTTCAAACTCAACAGCTTTTTCGTCAAAAGCTTCTGTAAAATACTTTGAATAATATGGAACAGGTGGCACAGTTCTCTTTAAATCCGACAGATCACCGTTGTACCAGATTACCTTGTAATAAGCCGAGTTTTCGGGGTCGTCAGCAACGCTTTCAACCCATTTGTTGGTTTGGTGAATTGAGTCAATTTCTCCGCTCCAGAAAAAATACAAAATACCCGTGTGCGGAAGCCTATTTT
Source organism: Ruminococcus sp. (assembly GCA_015066715.1). Taxonomy (GTDB): domain Bacteria; phylum Bacillota; class Clostridia; order Oscillospirales; family Ruminococcaceae; genus Porcipelethomonas. The sequence continues at coordinate 7,351 of SVNU01000098.1, forward strand.
CAATATCCAATTCGGCAATGTCTGCAAGATTGATTTGAGCAACAAGCTGCATTGCTGATTTTTCATATCGCTCAGTGTTATCTCCACGCTTGCAAAAATAGCCCGACATTGTGGGATAAGGAATTTCGGGTGGGAGGTCGGGAAATCCACCGATTTTACTTGAGCCTTTTGCAATTTCATTCTCCACGTTCTTCACACACATTTTAATCGTATTTTTTCGGTAGTCTTTAATATTTTCTGCAATATCAGTGTGTCCTTCTTTAATAAGGAATTCAATCAAATCCATTTCGGGCGTTTTCATCTCATACCTCCAAATTCTTATTTGTAAGCGTGTTCGCTTTTTTTACATTATACCACTCCACCCCCAAAAAGTCAATTTATCACCATTATCTGCTTAAATATTATAACTAAATTCTTTCTATCATATTTAACCATAGCTGCACCTCTGTATGTTTTTATAAAATTATACCATATAAAATTTTAAAATACAATATAAAGATGGAAAATGAAATGCTTACAATATATTGAAAAAAATAACAGTAAATGATATAATAAATAAATAAGTAAGTAATCCAAACCTTTAAACCCCAAATAATAAAGTGATTAAAATGAAAAAGAAATTTATTTGTACAGTATTATCAGCATTGATTACATCTGCAATGCCTGGTCTTAACTCACATGCAATAACTGAAAATGCAGACATGCCAAAGGGCTGGCTGTTGTGGCACAGTTATACTTCATATTCCGAAAAAGACAGTCATCTTTTTCTGCAAAATCCGAATGGAAATATATCTGAAATCACCGGAGATTTCATTCACGCAATGAATGGTGATTTTGGAAACAGCCCTGATAAGATAGTTTTTATGGCAATAGATGAAAAGTCTGATGAATGGGACATTTTCCTTTATGATAATGAGGAAATCACAAATCTCACACAAAACAGCGGATACAGAAACGAAGATCCGAAATGGTCACCCGATGGAACAAGTATTGTTTTTAAACGTGGGTACTGGAATTCAGACATAAGCGACTTCACATATAACCTTGCTTTACTTGATATGAACAGCATGGAAGTTACAATGCTTACCAACGATTTATATGAAGAAGCCATGCCTTGTTTTTCAGTTGACGGAAAGCATATCTATTACATAAAATACAACGAAGGATATGGTTCAATTGTCTGCATGAATACTGATAACGGTGAAATTAAAACCATATTTCAGGAAGAAAATATCAACGCATACTATCCTATGACAAATGACAAATACTTATATTTTACAAAATGGCATTCCTCTGAAAATCATCATGATGAAATAATGGTATATGACGGAAATACAGCTGAAAGTATGATTTTCAATTCTGAAATATATGACTGCTCTGATGCCTGTCCTGTTGATGAAAACAGTATGATTTACAGCAGTACAAAAAACGGGAATTATTCTTTATACTACTTTAATGGTACCGAATCAATTGAGATACCGGGAATTAATACCGATAAAAATGAACTTGGTGCAGACTTTTATTTATTCTCTGAAGAAACAATTAAAAACAATGTTTCAGGTGACATAAATGCAGACGGTGTATTTAACTTATCAGATATAGTTTCAATGCAAAGATGGTTGCTTGATGTTCCGGGTGCAGAACCTGTTGCTTTGGAAACATGTGATTTAACAGATGATGATTTACTTAATGTCTTCGATCTGATAGCGATGAAAAGAAAGCTGATAAAGTCTGCTGACTCAGTATTTATCTGAACAGATTGCTTGATTTACAGCAAAAAAATGATATACTTACATTAAAAGACCGGAGGCGAAGTATATGGGAATTTATTTAAACAGGAATAGTGTTGATTTTCAGATGGCAGTCAATTCAGAAATGTATGTAGATAAAAGTATGCTTATTCAACAGACAAATAAAATCATTAATACCGAACAACGCTTTATCTGTATCAGCCGACCAAGAAGATTCGGCAAATCAATAACAGCAAATATGCTTACTGCCTAT
>SVNU01000003.1 GCA_015066715.1 Ruminococcus sp.
GCATTTCGCCGTCTGCGGACGGCGATGAGTGGCGCTGCCCCTCAACCCCGCAAGCCTTTGAAAAGGCTTGACCGAAACTTTTTAATTTGCAAATTTTAATCTTTAAAGACTTTTTCGACAAACTGAAAGGCGGTCTTTGACCGCCTTTTAAGTTTATTTATTTATTTCTTCTTTGCAAGAAATCTTGCTATTGTCGCCGCATCGGCTACATTAACCTTTCCGTCACCGTTATAATCGGCATATGGATTTTCGTCTATGCTGATTGTGATACGTTTTGCAAGAGTTCTTGCTATATATGCCGCATCTGCTACTGTCATCTTGTTATCACCGTTTGCGTCGCCTGTCGGGCGTGTAGTGCCTGTTGCAGTAGTAGTTGCTGCTGTTGTAACAGTTGTTGCTGTTGTGTTTGTTGTGTCTGAATTATCAGCTGTTGTGTTTGTTGTTTCTGCTTTGGTTGTTTCTGCCGAAGTAGTTGTAAGCGGAGCAGCTGTTGTGCTTTCACTTGCCTGTGTTGATTCTGAAGCGGTTGTTTCTGTTGTAGCAGTTGTTGTGGTTGTTGTAGTTGTAGTTGTAGTTGTTACCGCTGGTGTTGTCTGTGCAGGTTCATTTCCAATCAGTTCAAAGGCATATCCGTATTTTGAAGCATAAGCCTGTGCTGTTGAATTTTCGTGACCGTAGATTGTGCCATAAAAAAAACTATCACCATTGTCGTAACCATTATCTATCGTGTATTTTTCATCATAAATTTCACATTCAGGGTTTTCTATTACTATGCTGATAAGAGACTCACAATCTGTAAATGCACATTCTCCTATACTTGTAACGCTGGCCGGAATTGTTACGCTTTCAAGAGATGCACAATAATAAAATGCCTCATCTTCTATACTTGTGATACTGTCAGGGATTGTTATGCTTTCAAGAGATGTACAATCAGAAAATGCCCAGGTTCCTATACTTGTAACACTATCAGGGATTGTTATGCTTTCAAGAGATGAACACGACATAAATGCAGAATTTCCTATACTTGTAACACTGTCAGGAATTGTTATGCCTGTAAGTAAACAACATTCAAATGCAAAACCTACTATACTTGTAACTCCGTCAGGGATTACAACATCACCCGAACATGTTGTACCATCAATTAAAAGATTATTTACAATAACAAGAGGATTTTCAGCTTGTTTGGATTTGAGCCATTGTGTATCAGAAAATGCCGAACTTCCTATACTTGTAACACTGTCAGGAATTGTAACACTTTCAAGAGATGTACAACCTTCAAATGCCTGAATTTCTATACTTGTAACACTGTCAGGGATTGTTATACCTGTAAGAGATGTACACTTCCAAAATGCAGAATGTCCTATACTTGTTACTCCATCAGGGATTACAACATCACCCGAACATGTTGTACCATCAATTAAAATATTATTTACAATAACAAGAGGATTTTCAGCTTGTTTTGCTTTGAGCCATGGTGTATTGTAAAATGCACGACTACCTATACCTGTAACACCGTCAGGGATTGTTATACCTGTAAGAGATGTACACTCCCCAAATGCAGAATGTCCTATACTTGTTACTCCATCAGGGATTATTACGCTTGTAAGAGATGTACATCCGGAAAATGCCTGAATATCTATACTTGTTACTCTATCAGGGATTGTTATGCTTTCAAGATTTTTACAATCGAAAAAGGCAGAACGTTCTATACTTGTTATACCGTCAGGGATTATTACGCTTGTAAGAGATGTACATCCGGAAAATGCACTATCTCCTATACTTGTTACACTGTCAGGGATTATTACGCTTGTAAGAGATGTACATCCGGAAAATGCACTATCTCCTATACTTGTTACACCATCAGGGATTGTTATGCTTTCAAGAGATGTACATCCGGAAAATGCCTGAATATCTATACTTGTAACAGTATCCGGAATTACATATGATTCATCTGCTTTTCCGCTAGGATATCTAATTAATTTTGTTTGCTCCTTATTAAACAATACTCCGTCAATGCTGCTATAATGTGCATTATTTTCTGATACACTTATGCTTTCAAGAGATGTACATCTGTAAAATGCACTATCTCCTATACTTGTAACACTATCAGGGATTGTTATGCCTGTAAGAAATGCACAATTAGAAAATGCAAAATCTCCTATACTTGTTACACTGTCAGGGATTATTACGCTTGTAAGAGATGTACATCTGGAAAATGCACTGAATCCTATACTTGTAACAGCCACTCCATCAATCTCATCCGGAATCTCAACTTCCGTTGCGGATTCGTCACAAGCAGTTATTTTAATATAATCATATGTTCCGTCTTCGTCCTCATCAAATTTCTTATAAGAAAGATAATCTCCGTATTGTGCCTCGTCGGAGTAGCTTGCTGCCTCAGCAATAAAAGGCTGTCCACCCGAAAACATTTGCGCTCCGCACAAGGATATTGCAGTTACTGACGCTAATGCAATGCTTGTAATTCTTTTTGCAAAATTCATTTTCAAAACCTCCATTTTTTCATATTTACATTATATACCAAGGTTAAAAAAATGTCAACGTTTATAATTGAAATGGGCAGAGATAAATTTATATTTTTCTTTCTAACGTTATTTTCATTATGTACTTTTTGCTTGTACAAAAAGTACCAAAAATACCCAAACTTTCTTATAAAAAGAAAGTTTGAACAAAGAAAATAAAAACCTATAATTGTAACCGAATTCAGACTGTTTCCCCGTAAAAGGCAGTGTCTGACTGATAATAAGCAAACTATTGCAGATAGTCTGCATATAACGCAATTCTCCCCGCAAATTAAGCTATAGCTTGAGAAAGCTTAAAATTTCAAACTTACAAATTCTATTTTAATTGCAACCATCTATAAATGGACTTTTGATTTTGTAATTATGAAGTTGACAGGTACAGGGAAACATTATTATTTAAGTTACAAATTCATGTAAGGAATTTTTTCTTTTTTTGAGCTGTTTTATCATTTGTGCAAGCGATAGCGAAGCAAAAATGAATAAAAACAGCCATGCACAGCAGTCAAGCTTTTTTCTCTTTTCGAAGAAAAGAAAAAAGTTTGTGTGTTCTTTGGTATCTTTCTTGCACAAGCAAGAAAGTACATTATGAAAATAACGTTAGAAAGAAAAATTTAAATTTTCTTTCCCAAAACCTTCCGTTAAACCAAAACGCCCTGCATATGCAGAGCGTTTTGGTTTTATTTCTTTTTCTTCTTAATAAAGAATATCAGAAGTTCAATTATAAGAGCCGCCGCTGTAAGTCCGATAAAAACCGGTACAAGTCCTATACCGCCGTTATCATCATTACCGTCCTTTTTGCTGTCCGATTTATTTCCGTTGCTGCCCTTATAGTCAGACTGTTCATTTTTGCCTGCTGCCGGATTCTGCGCAGCATTTTCGTCTGTCTTGTTTGCGTCTGCATCCTGACTTCCGTGAGTTACAACAATTCCGCCGTTTTTATCAGAAAGATAAGCAGAAACCCATGCAAGAGGAGCATTCCAGTTAATTGTACATTCATTTACAGACCATGCCTCAATATGATCCATATAGCATTTTGCAGGTGCAATTTCTCCAGGCTTCCATCCGGAGCCCTGAACCCATGGGTCCTGCATGCCCGAATTAGGTCCGCCTACAAGCACTCCGTTAGGGGCTTTCGGGAAGGTTGAATCAGCCTGATATGACCACCATCTGTGATGAGGATTTTCCGCCGCATGTGAGCCGTAGCCTGTTACGTAGGAATAATCCATAGGATTACGTCCGAGAATATAGTCCATACCGCTTACAACACCCTGTAAATAGTCATCTTCACCGGTAAGCTCATAAGCATACGCCATAATCATGTTGTTATTCATTACAAATGAATTTGAGCCCCAGATGTAACCCTTACCATCGTTTACATAGCTGATAGTGCTCTGGGTATACGGCTGACCGTAGCCCTGTTCCTCAGTAAGTTCTTCATAGTAATCAGCAGCAGCTTCAAAGCTGTCTGAAAGTGACTGTGCAGAAGTCGAATCAAGCTTGTCTGTGTTGAGAGCAAGTGACATGTTGCCGAGGGCTGAAGTATGACCCCAATTGAAAGTACCAACACTGTCAATATCCTCTCCGCCTGTCATTTTTGTAGCCACTGTCATAAAATGCTCGGATGCCTGCATGTCCTGAAGATAAGTATCTTCACCTGTTGCAAGATAAAGCTCACATGCCGCCCAGTAAAATTCATCAGTCACATTATCGTCACCATAAGCGCCGCCGCCTACTGATTCATCCAGCGGAGCATACATGTCAGGATGTGCCTTTGCCGCTTCATATGCAGCCTGTGCATTTGTAAGGCACTGCTTTGCAAACTGAGTATCAATTCCGTCCCAGAGACGATATGCCTGCGCAGCACATGCCGCCATGTTAAGTGTCGCAGCAGTTGTCGGTGGCTTTACAATACGTTCCTGAGTATCGTCAGCCGGCGCAATCGCAAGTGCTGTCCACTTGTCGTCATGGATTTTGTGATAAACCATATTTGCGCATTCTCCGTCCTTAACCATCATCTTGAACATCCATTCCATTTCGTATCTTGCTTCATCAAGAAGGTCAGGATACCCGTTTGAATTTTCAGGAATGCTCATTGTTCCGTCTGCATAAACAGAATCACAGCCGTTTTTCAATGCCATTTCATACTGATTCTGCATTGTCCAGAGCGAAACACCGCCATTAACCACATACTTACCATGGTCACCTGCATCATACCAGCCGCCTGTTACATCCTGTGTACCGCTGCTTGCTGTGTAACCCCATGTCTGTTCAATAGTAGCCATATCCGAAGTATGTCCGGCTGCTCTTGCAAGGGTTGCGCTGTCGCCTGAAATTATATACTGTGACTCAATGTCAATACCGCTTCTGTTCTGATAGAAATAGTTAAGTGCATCGTAAAGCATATATGAATACATCTCACCGCCGCCGATTGTAAATTCACGGCTCACAGCATCATTTTCCGCTTTCAGTGTATATGTTCCCGGCTGATTGAAGTCCGAAAAATCAAGAACATGAACCTCATCACCGGAGTCCTCATCATATCCCATCGGTTCCGATTCACCTGAATAAACCGAACTTCCGCCTGCATCAATAAGGTCAAAGGCTATTTTTGAAGACTCATCCGACAAAAGGGTTGCTTTCTTATCCATGTCGGTAAAATATCCAAGCTGATTTGTCAGAATATCCGAGCGTACCCATTCTTCAGCTGCCACATAGTCATACTCATCACTTGTTGTACATTCAAGGGACATGTTATCGAATGTGAATACTGTGCCGGCCGGAACAGTATCACCGCCTATATGAAACGCCCATTCAACTTCAGCTGTTCTGTTAGCTGTAAAAGTACCTTCAACATGCTGTGTCTGATTTGCCGAAAGCTCCTTTACATTCCAGTTTGCATCAAACTGTGACGGATCAGGTTCACCATGCCAGTCCTCTGCATAAGGCTCTGCCATATCACCTATTTTCGAGTAATAGGTGCAGTTGTTGCTTGCTGTAATATCAAATGAAACATTGTAGGTATTGCCGCTTACAATTGTAAGACCTCTGTGACGGAACTGACAGTCCCATCTGTCCTCGCCGCCGTTTGACGCTCCGCCCGGATTTACAATGGTTATTTTGTAAACACCGTCAGAAATCTCAAAATCCATTTCTCCCGGAATTGATTCACAGACATGCCATGGAAGTCCAACACCATCTTCAAAGTCAGTCTGTCCCACCTGCTGTCCTGCAAAAACCTCATTATTGTCAGATGGGATAACAGCTGCATTAAAAGCCATTACTGCAGCTGTACCCAGCAGTAAGAGTGTTTTTTTAATGTTCTTCTTCATTATTTTCCTCCTGTCTTTTTTATGGTTCAACAATGTTAAAATCTGCCGCTTCAAGAACCTTGAACTGATTCATATTTTCAACAAGCTTATTCAGAAGTTCTTCATTTCCCTCAAGCTTCATTGTTTCTTTAATGCCGTCTTTATCGGCAATAACAATATAGAATAAAGCTTCACACGGAGTTGAAACTGTAAGAGCGGCATCATCGGAGCTTGCATTTTCATATGTAAGCAGAACGCCATTCTTTACATGAATAACATACTGTTCCTTTTTATCTGTTATATTAAAATTAATCTTAAAGTCCTCATCAGCAAGAGCAGACTTGTCAAGCAAAATAGACATATAGTCAAACAGCATTTGTGGCGTCATGCTTTTTTGCATATCACCTGTATTCTTTGTCGTATCAGCATATTTTGCAAGATTGCCCTCACGAAGCTCTGCTGCCGCAGTAAGATATGCATTTCTCCATGTTCCCGACTCAGACTGATAACCAAGCTGCTCAAGAGCGTCTGCACACAAAAGTCTTGCGGCTTTGTTTTCAGGGTCAGCAAAAACAATTGTATTTGTAACCTCTGCTACCCACTGATATTCACCCTTTCCAAAATCTTCCTTTGCCTTTTTCAGAACCTCATCTGTATCACCAAGATATTCAACCCATTTTTTTGCGCTTTCACTTGGTTCAAGTGGATTAAGATTAACAGGATTTGCATCATACCATCCCATATATTTCTGATAAACAGCTTTTGAGTTATGGGCAACAGTACCATAATACTGACGTGTATACCAGTTTTCAGCAAGCTTTTCCGGAAGCTCTATCATATTTGATATTTCATCAGAAGTATAGCCCTGATTAACATATGTCAGCGTCTGGTCATTAATGAATTTATAAACAGCCGCCGTATCCGAAAGATATTCGTTTACAGTATCATTTCCCCAATGCGGCCAGTTATGTGACTGAAATGTAACTTCAACCTCATCCCCGTAAAGTGTAATTGCTTCTGTCAGATATTTCGCCCAGGCACTTCCGTCACGAATCTGTGCGCCACGGAGAGTATAAAGATTATGGAGTGTGCCTGTACAGTTTTCAGCAACCCAGAGTGCCTTTTTCTGTGGAAACCATGTATTCATCTCAGCAGGTGCTTCAGTTCCGGGTGTCATCTGAAATTCAAGCTCAACACCATCAATGCTGATCTTTTCTCCTGTACTTGTAATCTCATATGTCGGTGCAACAAAGGAAACTGTACCGAGTGACTGTCCCATACCGATACCCATTGCAAGCTTTCCGGTTTCTGACGGTTCAAGCAGTGTACCATACTGGTAATTTGCACGTCTGCCCATCGCTTTTCCTGAATAAATATTTTCGCTCACAGCATGTTCAGTAAAGCCTTCAGGTGCTATAACAGGGATTTTTCCACTGGCAATCTGTTCTTTTATCGGCTGAGAAGAATCCGCAGCCTGCTCAGACTCCATAACTCCGTTTATACCACCGAAATGGTCCACATGAGGATGTGAAATAATAACAGCTTTAACCGGGAATTTACCAAGGTTCTTTTCAACAAGCTCCATAGAAGCCTGAGTACATTCCACACTCATAAGCGGGTCAAAAATAATCCATCCCGTATCACCCTTTATAAGAGTAAGGTTTGCCATATCATAGCCTCTCACCTGATATATACCGTCCGTAACCTCAAAAAGCCCGTATAAATTATTGTTTATTGTGTTTTCCCACAGGCTCGGATTTGCACTGTCAGGAGCTTCTTCGTAATCTTCAAGAAAAGAGTAAGCCTTCTGAGACCATATTACTTTTCCCTCTGCATCTGTAAGCTCAAGCTCCTCCGGAGCATCAATAAGTCCCTTTGACGCACATTCATATTCAGACGTATTTTTAAAATCAAGCTTTGAATACACCGCTGAATTTATTTCAGCAGTAATATCTGTTGCCGGCTTTGATTCGGATGTAAGCGAAAGCTCCGAAGTCATGTCAGAATTGTCATTAGTGCATGAAGTGCAGGTAAGAAGCATTGCAGCCGAAAGAAAAAGTGATAATTTCTTTTTCATAGTTTTCCTCCAATCCTATTTAAGCGAATTCATATAGAAGTCATTAATCTTATCCATAAGCTCAGGTAAAAGCTCACTTATTTTATCCTTGTCAACAGACTCAAAATATTCCTTTTCTATGTCCTCCGGAATTTCATCACCGTATTTTTCAATGATTTCATTTCCTCTGTTTTCAGTCTCAACAAAATATTTTCCTGCTTCCTCAGACATAAAAACAGTTGAATGATCACCATCATTCACATAATACTGGACGTTTGGGTTTGTAATTTTATCCTTTTGGTTTATTATTGCTGCACCGTCTATTTCAACCGTTTCATCATTTCTGCCGTGAACAATCAGAACAGGAGTATCAGTTGAGTTGATTGAATCTACTGCTGAAATATTAGCATCAGAGCCGAATCTTATTTTATTGCTTACCCACAGAACAGGGTATTCAATAATTGTGAGTGGTCCGGTAATCATTTCTTCTGCAAATTCACAAACAATTCCCATAGGTGTATCATATCCTGCGATACTTACAGATGCGGCAATATCATGACCTTTACTAAGTACAGCCGTAACAGCATATCCGCCCCAGCTGTGTCCGTAAAGGAAAACAGGAAGTGAATTCAGTCTTTCGTCCGATTCGGCAAAAGTAAGAGCCGCATCAAGGTCGATTACAGACTGAGCCATACCGGTTGTACCGTCACCCTCACTGTGTCCCGAACCGGTATTATCAAAGGCAAAAACTTTGTAGCCATTGTCTACAAACCAGCGTGTTTCCGAAAAATAGCTTTCGGAATATCCACCATGACCATGGGAAATTACTACAAGCCCCTTTGTATTTTCGTTTCCGTAAATAAAGCCTGTAAGTGTATTTTCGCCCGATTTGAATGTGACTTCCTCACGGGGATATTTTTCTTTCATATCCTCATATCTGTAAAATACGGAATTTTCGGGAATTTCTGCACGTCCGAACATATCGTTGAAAACCGACTGTACAATAAAAAAAGAAACAATATAAAATACAATTATCAACGATAGCAGAATTATCAGAATAATTTTTGCTATGCGTTTTCCTTTGGATTTTTTCACTGCCTGTTCCATCAGTTCAGTCCCTTCATAGTCAGCGAAATTCTTCCTCTCTTTACGTCAACATCAAGAACCTTTACCTTAACAATTTCCCCTACCTTTACAGCTTCAAGAGGATGCTTAATAAATCTGTCACAGATTTGCGAAATATGTACAAGTCCATCTTCATGAACACCGATATCAACAAATGCACCGAAGTCGATTACGTTTCTGACAGTTCCCACAAGCTCCATGTCAGGCTTTAAGTCCTTTATTTCCATAACATCGCCGCTTCTCATAAGAGGAGCAGGTAGCTCGTCACGAAGATCACGTCCCGGCTTCATAAGCTCGTCAATAATATCCTTTAATGTCGGTGCGCCTATACCAATCTTTTCACAGAGTGCCTTTCTGCCGTGCTGGTTAACAGTATCGTTGATTTTGCCCATTTCAGATGTTCCGATATCTGCAAGCTTAAAGCCGCATTCCTCCATAAGCTTTTCTGCCGCTTCATAGCTTTCAGGGTGAACAGCGGTATTATCCAGAGGATTTTTGCCGTCACGCACTCTCAGAAAGCCTGCACACTGTTCATAGGCCTTCTTACCAAGCTTCGGCACTTTAAGAAGCTGTTTTCTGTCGGTAAACACGCCGTTTTCTTCACGGTATGCCACAATATTCTTTGCAACAGCCGCATTGATTCCTGCAATATACGAAAGAAGTGAATGGGATGCAGTGTTAAGGTCAACACCCACTGAGTTTACACAGTCCTCAACAACACCGGACAAAGCTTCGTCCATACGCTTTTTAGGCATGTCATGCTGATACTGTCCGACACCAATAGCCTTCGGGTCAATTTTAACAAGCTCCGCAAGAGGGTCCTGCATTCGTCTTGCAATAGATATAGCACCTCTGATAGATACGTCAAATTCCGGAAATTCCTCTGCCGCCAGCTTTGAAGCCGAGTAAACAGACGCTCCTGCTTCGCTTACTACCATATAGCTTACCTTCTGCGGAATTTCACGAAGTATTTCGGCAATCAGACTTTCACTCTCTCTTGAAGCAGTACCGTTACCGATTGAAATTGCAGTAACATTATTTTTTTCAATAATAGCCTTGATTTTTGCCTTTGTATTCTCATCCTTACCCTTTCTGAAGGTAGGATAAACAATTACAGAATCAAGCACCTTTCCTGTGCTGTCAACAACAGCAGTCTTGCAGCCGTGAGCATAACCAGGGTCAAAGCCCAGTGTAATCTGATCCTTAACAGGCGGCTGAAGCAAAAGCTGTCTGAGATTGGACGCAAAAACCTTTATTGCACCCTCGCAGGCATTTGCTGTAAGCTCTGCTCTTACTTCCCTTTCAACCGACGGCATAATAAGACGTGTACAGCTGTCATGAACAGCTTCTTTGACAATCTGTCCGCACTGTGTATTGTTTTTTACGTACATTTTTTCAGCAACCGAGAAAACAAATTCCTCATCAATTACAACTGCAACTTTAAGAGCCTTTTCCTTTTCTCCCCTGTCAAGAGCAAGCACTCTGTGTCCTGCAATTTTAGCAACACCCTCACTGAATTCATAATAATTCTGATATACAGTTTCAGCTTCTTCATCAGTTGCCTTGGATTCTATTTTTGCCGCCTTTTCATAAAGGCTTCTTATTTTCTTTCTGAGTTCTGCATTATCCGAAACATCTTCCGCAATAATATCCATAGCACCCTGCAATGCATCATCGGCACTATTGACTTCCTTTTCGGCATCTACATATTTTTCAGCTTCTGCCTTCGGGTCAGCATCCTCCTGATTAATAATAAATTCAGCAAGCGGCTCAAGTCCCTTTTCTCTCGCAACACTGGCTCTTGTTTTTCTTTTAGGCTTATACGGACGGTAAATGTCCTCAACCTCTACAAGTGCCGTAGCCTTTTCAAGTGCCTGCACTATTTCGTCTGTAAGCTTCCCCTGTTCTTCAATTGAAGAACGAACTTCTGCTTTTCTTGTTTCAAGATTTCTAAGATAGTTTAATCTGTCACTAAGCTCACGGATAACCTGATCATCAAGGGAACCTGTAAGCTCCTTACGATAACGGGCAATAAAAGGAATTGTTTTTCCGTCATCAAGAAGCTCAATGGTATTGTCAACCTGTTCCTGTCTTAATTTAAACTCATCAGCAAGAGTCTTGTTAATATCCATTATTTTTTCTCCATTTCTTTTTTAATAGACTTCTTAATTTTACCATGTTTTGAAGTTTTTTTCAACTCTTTTTTACATCTTTTAATTATACATTTACTTCAACACCTTAAATTACGACATTTTTCGATTGAAAAACGTCGTATATTATTATATAAAAACAGCACGGACTTAAAAAGCCCATGCTGTAAATAAGATTTTAAATTATAAAACTGATACCACTGAAAGAAATCTTGCAATTGCCGCAGCATCGCTTACATTTTTCTTACCGTCTAAATTATAGTCTGCAATATCCGGAAGCAAAGTACCTTCGCCGCGCGCAAGTCTTCTTGCTATAAGCGCCGCATCCCTTACATCCAGAACACCATCAAGATTTGCATCTCCACGAGGTATCGGAATTACTATTAAGGGTTCCGATGTTTTTGTAGTGGTAGTTACCGGAACTGTAGTTGTAACAGTTGTCTGCACTGTTGCAGATGTAGATGTGGTTACCGATGTTGCTGCAGTAGTCTGTGAAGTTGAAATCACACTGCTTGTTAAAGAAGATGAGGTTGCCGATGCTGTGGTTGCTGACGCAGTTGTTGCAGATGTCTGCTGCGGAGTTGTCTGAGAAGCAGTTGTTGCAACTGATGTTGTTGTAGTTGTTACGGGCGTTGTTGTTGCAGCCGTAGTGCCTGAAGGCTTTAAAACCTTAATACTTGTACCAATAACATTAACAACATTGCTTACATCTTCTGTACTTGTGCCTTTTCCTACAGCAAATGTTTCGATATCCGAAAAGTAAATTTCCATATTTGAACCCGGAACAGCGTCCTCCGGAACCTTGAATTCAATCGTAGCGATTGCGCCATCATGTACTGTACCCGAAGAATAATCAATAACAGAAAGCATTCCGTCTTCTACATATGACTCACAAAAAGTGCCGTTTACAGCAACAGCTCCTGCCGATTTGAAATTATCATCATCCCATTCAATAAGTGCATCAAGAGATTCAAATGTATCATCCGCCTCAACTACTACCTGAAGTGCCACAGTTTCACCAGGTAATGCATTGCTTGCACCGGAGATACTAATTGAATATTCGCTTTCCACATCATCTCTCTCAAGCTTTTCGCCTGTTGCTCTTTTCAAAGCATTTTTAGCAAACTGCTTTGCAAGAGTTGATGCAAGTGCATAGTCTAAAGGATATGCACTCATTTCAAGATCCGGTGACGCAAGAAACAGACCGAATTCATCAAGTCTTGAAACCGAATTCTTTTTGAAATAAGCAACATCCCTTGCAATTGCCGAAGAATCACATACATCAACTGCGTGGTCAAGATTAACATCTCCACGCTGTCCTATCTTTACCCATACACTTGTTGTAACCGATGTACCGCCATCAGGTGTAACAGTTACCGGAATCATATAATCAGTATTTATACCATCATAAACCTCTGCTGGAGTCTTACCTTCAGCAAACTCAAAGGTACAGGTATCAGTAACATCAACACCATTGATTTTAACATGAATGCCCTGTTTTCTGAAAGAGACATTATCTGTTGTATACCACTGACAATGTGTACCGTCATTTTCATCGATTTCATCAACAATTACATAGTAAACATCCGCCTGCCAGTTTTCCGCCTCTGCTTCGGAAGCACAAACAACAAAAGGCGCAGAAAGACTTTTGTCTTTAAAATTAATATCCGAATATGCACCACATGTAAAAGCAGCTGTCAAAGCCATGGATGCAAAAACGCTTATAATTTTTTTAGATTTCATTTTCATAATATTTCTCCATTCCGCCAAAAAAAATATCGGCAAACTCAAAAAATAATACAAATCAGATTATTTATACATATATTATAACAGATTTTGACTGATAATGCAAGCTATTGAAGAAAATTGGAAAATTTTACAGTTTAAAGCTTAAAGCAGGTAGGACGCTGTATATTTTTTCAGCAGCATCGCAGGTCTGTATGATTTCTTTGCCCGCCGCAGACCCTCTATATTAAGATCGTTTTCACGGTTAAGATACATAATATCAGGATATTTATTTTTTATATATCTTGCAAATTCACGGTTTATCATATTATAAGCACCCTTAATACATTCATCCGCTTTTTCAAAAACTATGTCATAGGTATGACTGCTTATCCGCTGACCGATAGTAATCGCACTTACTTTTTTTCCTGTAAACAATACTATACCATCAGCCATTACACCATCAAAATTTTCCAGAACATTAAAGAGCGAATTTTTCTCTGCAAGCAGACTTTCAATCCCGTGTGCGCCGCTGTTTTCAAGACGGTCGGCATACCAGAGCTTTAAAAAATCCCTGCATTTGAGAAGATTGTGAAAAGAAATTTCTTCCGTATGCCAGTCATCATAAAGCTTTATGAAGTTATTTACATGATTACGTTTTTTTGCAAGCTTTTTTCCGGAGAGAGTAGCCATTTTTTCAATGTCATAAATATAGTCAAAGCTTCCTTCATCCTCACGAAACTCAAACATATCCCGAAAATTTTCACTTATATATTCTTTATCCTTTTCAGTAACCCTGACCAGAACAGGATTCCGGCTTATGCTTTTCATTTTTCCAAGCGATTCACGTGTAAGATTCGGCACCGGCACCATAAACGTATCATCCGACTGACTATAGACAAAGCTGCTGTCAGATGTCTGGCAAAGCTTGAAATCATACCTTTCCTTCCATACATACATTCCCAGCAGACAATCTTCACATGCCATACTATTTTTCTGCCATAAAAAATCCCCTGTTTTCTTATAATCACCCTGTTTAAAAATATAAATCTTACTGCTCATCCGCTGAAACTTCCTCTGTTATATCAATAATTTTCAAATAAGACGGTTCATACTTCTTTATAATATTACCGTTAGTTTTAAGTATACCAAGTATTTTTTCAAGAAGCTTATTACTCAAAAGCTTTTTAATATCATCAGTAAATTTTTCATCAACTGCATGACATCCTTTTGCAAGGGTTACAAAAATCCTTCCGTCATCATTCATAACACGAACCGGCCACATACTGCATTCAACAGGTTTAAGCTCTGCCGGAAGTGTACACCCCTTATTTTCATCAAGCGCAGAGCATCTGTATTCTTCACAACCGGTTGTAACATTATCTCTTAAAATACTATTCATTGTATATAATTCAGATTCCTGCCGCACAGCATTCTCATCATTTAATAGTTCACGGATTTTCCCGGCGTTTTCCACCTCAACAGACGGCATTTCCCATCTACTTTTCTCAAAAAACACGCAGCAGTTTCTGCAAGAGCTGCATTTTTCATTTGCAAGAACAGCTTTAAGCATATAATCTCCTTTTTATCTGCACTCTCACTACTGCGTCTGCCTGTTCAAAGCCATGCTTTGAACCACAGAACCAAATGCACCGGCCGGTGTATTTGGTTCTGTGTATGTAATCGGACCACCTCTCAAACGCAAGCGTTTTCGCTGTACTCCGATTACATGGCAGACGCCGTGTCGCATACTTCATTTTTTATAAAAACGCTCCCCTGTATTTCACAAAGGAACGACAAAATTATTTTACGTACTTACGTTTCTTTTATATCTGTAATCATATTGCCGACAAATTAAGAACCTATTCTAAAAAGCAACAATGGCAAGCGATTCATTACTTAAAGCATTGTAGAGCTTTCCGTGTCTCTTGCCCTTTGCCGGGCAGTATTCACCGTATGAATAAAATCCCTGAACATTAATCCCCTCAGGAAGACGATTTATATATGCCTTTCCTTCAGTATTTTTGTCTGACACAATGAGACTGTACCTTGCGCCACATGAAGAGCACAAAATTGTACTGTATTTGTAATCCTCCGTTTTTTCAATCATTTCAAAAATATCATCAAACGCTTTCTTTACAGAACCTTCAATATCTTTTTTACTGATTAAAACCATGTTGAGCTCGCTGCCTTCTTCAACACTTCCGAGAAAATCACATGCTCCCACGTCATGATTAATGCTTACAAGCGCTCTTAAAATATCTATTTCATCGTCATCATCAGGCTTGAACATTGTTGATATAAACGGTGTCGCAAGATAATCCAGAAAAACATCCGTTTTTTCATTGAATATTCCCGCCTCCTCAAGATACGCTATTGCCGGTTCATCATTAAGTGTGTAAACCTTGGTATCCTTTGACTTTGTAACAACCTTATGCGAATTTGTAAGACCTGTTGTTGAATGTTCAATTGTAAATACCGGACGGATATTTCCATACACAAGCATCATGACAACACTATTGCCCGAAGCTTTTTCATTGCTGAAAACACAGTATTTGTCAAATGTCCATGCATCACTTGCAATACCTCCGAAAACAGGCACACCTCCTGATGCATTATCAAGAATTGTTACAACATCACTTATCAGAATATTATCCCACCACGGAGCATATGCAAAGATCATACCGCCGCTGTTTCCGGCTCTTTCTGACAATTCCTTGTATTTTTTTCCGACCAGTTCAAGCTGATCATTAGTTTGAATATCCTCAGTAATACCGATTTCAAATGAACAGTCATCAGCTGTAAGAACAGTTATGGAAATACTGCTCTGTGAAAAACCATCCGACGAAAGAAGTCCGAGTCCTGTACATCCGATGAAAGGGAAATCAAAAGTTTCATTCAGTTTCTCAATAAGTATCGGGACATCCGTTTCATAATCGCAAAAGACAATGGCAGCAGTATTTTTCAGAAGCTGGGATTTGTCAATCTGTGACTCAAGTTCTTTTATCGCTTCGTCAAGATCGTCAATTTCGTAAGTAAGCCCCTGTAAAGATTTCATACCTGTCATCTCCTTTTCATTATATAATCAGCACTGTTCATTTCAAGATATTTATTTGCACTTTCATCATCCTTTACAAATACTGACTCAAAATTGTTTGTAAAGGCTATCTTTATTCTGTTATGATTTTCATTTGTCGGATCAACAACAATAACCTTCGGCTTCATATCTGCATTGCTTTTTTCATCTGCAACCTTTACACAGCGCTTTGGCAGGAACTCAAGAAGAACCTTTTCAAGCTCACTGTATACTATCGGCTTTGAAAGATATCCTGCAAAACCGGCTTTGAGATACTGTTCCCTTGCCCCAAATACCGCATCAGCTGTAAAAGCAATGATAGGTGTCCCCGTAGCATATTTCTCATCACGTATTTTTTTCAGAGTTTCAGTACCGCTCATCCCCGGCATCATCTGGTCAAGAAGTACAATATCAAATTCAGACTCCCGGAGCTTTTCAATACATTCTTCACCGGACATGGCAGTAACCATTTTCATCTGTGTCTGTTCCAGAATTGCTGTAACAACTTCGAGATTCAGCGCATTATCATCAACAATCAGTATATTCACATCCGGCGCTGTAAATGACGGCGCTTCAAATAAATCGCTTATATTTTCTTCTTCGGTTTCAATACATTCGCCCACCGGAGTGTTGTCAGCCACTTCCTGCGGTATGCGCACCCTGAAAACAGTTCCGACACCACATTCACTTTCGAAGCTTATCGTACCACCCATCATATTTAAAAATTCTCTGGTGATAGAAAGCCCCAGACCTGTTCCCTCTGCGTCTCTGTTACTGGTTTCATCGAGCTTCTGGAAAGCGCTGAACAACTTTGCCTTATCCTCATCACGTATTCCGATTCCTGTATCCATAACCTCAATTTCAAGAGTACTGCTTTGTAAATCAAATGATATGTTGGTCATGACTCTGCCGGCTTCGGTATACTTAATGCTGTTGTTTACCAGATTCATTATGATCTGTTTTATACGCTTTTCATCGCCATACATTTTTGCCGGAACATCCCTTGAAGCTCTTACAGAAAACTCAAGACCTTTCTCCCTTGCCTTCTTGCTTGACATGTCCATTACATAACTCATAACCGAACTGAATTCGTATACAGACCTGTCAATATACATTTTTCCGGCTTCTATTTTTGAAAAATCAAGAATATCATTGATAATGGACAGCAGCATGCTTCCGGCATTTCTTATGTCACCTGCATATTTAAGTATTTTACTGTCCTCCGACTCACGTAGAATCATTTCAACCATACCGACTATGGCGTTCATTGGCGTTCTGATTTCATGTGACATATTTGCAAGGAAATTGCTTTTTGCCTTGTTTGCACTTTCTGCTTTTTCCTTTGCTTCTACAACCTCTGTTATTTCATGCAGAACAATAACCCCGCAGGTTGTATCTGTAATACTATTATTAACAGGCGTTATGTTGATTTTATATATCTGCTCGCCGGAATGTTCGGGTATTGTAAACCTTTCAGTAAAGGTGACAGGCTCAAGATTTCTTAAAACCTGCTCGCATAAAACATATATTTCATTTTTCTTTTCCGGACTCTGCTCAGCAGAAAAAACATCTGCCAGCGTCTTATATGCAGACTTATTGTTACGCAGGGTTGAAAGAAGAATATTAAAATCACTGTCGAACAGAATGAAGATATCAGGAGAATGATTTAAAATCAGTTCATTATAAAAATTCTGACGTTTTTTCTCCTTATCATGAAAATTCCCCAAAAAAGTTACCTGATCATTTAAATTTGAAAGCATCGAAACATCATTTGAAAGTCTTTCAAGCTTTTTCTGATATTTTTTATTTTCCTTTTCAAGAATAGCTATTTGCTGTTTTAGCTGTTCAATGGTCTCCATGCTTATTCTCCTCTTTAGCATACATTTTTTAACTTCATTTTATACAAATATTATTTCTATAGTCTTATTTATTATAACATTTTTGTTAAAAAAAGTCAATCTGTAATTTCATACATTTTAGAATCTGACAAAAATACAGATAAATTTTGTGCATGTTTAAAAATCAGTTCATAGTATACTGTTATTTTTTATCTGTCAAGCAAATTCATCGTTTTTGTCGAAAAAATTTCAGAATGAAATTTGTTTATTTTAAACAAATTTTCTTAATTGACAAAAAGTTTTTTGTACTTCTATTGACTATATAATAAAAAAATATTATAATAATAATAAGCCTCAATACTATATATGAAGGAGGATTCAGTATATGAAAAAAATCTTATTTGCAGCATCAGAATGTGTACCTTTTATCAAAACCGGTGGTCTTGCCGATGTTGTCGGCGCTTTACCTAAAATGTTCAACAAGGATGAATTTGATGTAAGAGTCATCATCCCAAGTTATACTTGCATTCCATGGGAATACAGAAAGGATTTCAATTATATTCACCATTTCTACATGGACATGGGTCAGATGAATTTCCAGCCTCATGTCGGTATCATGCAGTATGAATACGAAGGGATAACCTATTATTTTATTGATAATGAAGATTACTTCAAGAATGAAACACCTTACGGCTCTACTCTGTATGATATTGAAAAATTCGTGTTCTTTTCAAAGGCGGTACTTGCAATTATGCCCGTTATTGATTTTAAGCCTGATATTATTCATTGCCACGACTGGCAGGCAGGGCTTATTCCGGTATTCCTCAAAACTCTCTACAAGGACAATCCATTCTATTGGGGAACAAAAACGGTTATGACAATTCATAACCTCAAATTCCAGGGAATATGGGATATCAAAACCTTCAAAAAGTTCACAAATCTGCCGGATGCTATCTTCACACCAGACAAGCTTGAATACAAAAAGGACGCAAACATGCTTAAGGGTGGTATGGTTTACGCTGATTACATCACAACCGTAAGTAATACATATGCTTACGAGATTCAGACTCCGTACTATGGAGAAGGACTTGACGGACTGCTCCGTGCAAGACATCTTCAGCTCCGTGGTATTTTAAACGGCATTGATTACGATGTATATAACCCTAATACCGATGAAAAGATTTTTGAAAAGTACAGCGTAAAGAACTTTGAAAAGAAAAAAGCACAAAACAAGCTGAAGCTTCAGGAAGAACTTGGTTTGCCGCAGGATGAAAATAAATTCATGATTGCAATAATTTCACGTCTTACAGACCAGAAAGGTCTTGACCTTGTCAATAACATGATTGAAAGGATTGCAGACGAGCACACACAGTTTGTCGTACTCGGTACCGGTGATGCCAGATACGAAAATATCTTCAAGCATTTCCAGTGGAAATATCCTGACAGAGTTTCTGCAAACATCTATTTTTCAGATGAACGTGCACACAGAATATATGCAGCAGCTGATGCAATGCTTGTTCCGTCAAGATTTGAACCATGCGGACTCACGCAGCTGATTGCCTTACGATACGGAACAGTTCCGATTGTAAGAGAAACAGGCGGTCTTAAGGACACTGTTGTACCTTACAATGAATTTGAAAATTACGGTACAGGCTTCTCGTTCACAAATTACAATGCAGAAGATATGCTAAATGTTATCAACTACGCTAAATCTGTTTATTTCAATTTCAGAGAAAACTGGAATAAGATTGTCAAGCGTGGTATGGAAGCAGATTTCTCATGGAATAATTCTGCTTTGCAGTATGAAGGCATGTACAAATGGTTAATAGGCTAATTACAAAACTCCTCTAAATATAAAATCAAGCCTTCGTCAGTGAAGGCTTGATTTTTTATTTATGAAACTTTACTAAATTACAGCGAAAAGCCCCTGTTTTTAAACAGGGGCTTTTGTTATAAATTACTATTATTTAAAGTGTCCGTTAAAGTCAGCGCCTTCGCCACCGCCAACATATTCAAGAACATCGCTGTTATAGCTGAATCTTAAAATGTTACCAATAACTCCCGGATTATTCTTGACATTGATTGAAACCTTAACAGTTTCTCCCGCCTTACCGCTTACATTTGAAACCATAATCTGCGGTGTATCATCATCATTGAAAGTATTTTCCGGAGCGTCAGCACCAACAATTACCGCACCGTCAATACCTGTAAATTTAATAGTCTGTGTTTCCCAGTTTGCAAAGTCGAGCCAGTCAAGTGTTACAGGATAAATACCGTCCGGCGCATCATCCTTGATTTTGAATTCTGCAACAAGATATTCACCGTTAAACACATAGTCCTTGGACTTTGAAAGATCCATCCACCATGCCTGCATTGTAGTTCTTGTGCCATTATGAACCTGAAGTCCGCCATCTGTAGGAAGTTCAGCATTGTTGCTGCCTGCATCATTATCAGCTACAGCATCATTGTTATTTGTATTTGCCGAGTCGCCGTTACCGCCGGCTGTCGAATTTGTATCGCCGCCTGCAGCATTACCACCCTCAGTGGCATTGTTATTATTTGCTGTATCGTTGCCGCCTGCAGCAGCATTTCCACCTTCAACTGCATTACCACCTTCAGCATTGTCCGAAGATGAATCGCCGCCTTCAACAGCATCCTGTGCTACTTCGCCTTCACCAGGCACAAATGGTTCAATAGTAAGATCATGCTTTGTAACCTGATCATATTCTTCTGATGAAAGTGTAGCCGGTTCAGTAGTTTCATCCTTGCCGGCAGAATCCTTATTATCTGAACAACCAGCAAATGATGCTGCGATTGCAAGCACAGCAGTAAGAGCGATTAATTTCTTTTTTATATTCATTGTTATGTACTCCTTTGTTATTTGAATTTTTTAAAATTTTCAAAAATCAATTTTACAATTCATATTATACAATGTTTTTTATCAGGTGTCAACCCTTGTTTTGTGAAAGATTAACGAAAGTTATGCGTTAATCATGTTATTAACTGCGCTGAAAAGAGCACGGAGTGATGAATCAATGATGTCTGTAGCAATACCGACACCCCAGAAATTCTTTCCGTTTGCATCCTTTATACCAACATAGGAAACAGCCTTTGAGCTTGCCTTTTCTTCCATTGCATTTTCAGTATATGTATGAAGAACATATTCTACTCCAAGCATTTCCTTGAGTGTATCACTTACAGCATTAAGGCGTCCGTTACCCTGTCCCTGCTTATTGATAACATTGCCGTTATATTCAACTGTAACATCCGCTTCGATACCGTTCTCCTCACCAAGCTGCTTATAATGTGCTTCTTTAAGTTTTACCGGTGCTTTAATATTAATATAGTGCTTTTCAAAGGCGTCATATACCTCAGACGGCTGAAGTTCTCTGTGAGCGTCATCCGAAACCTGCTTAATCATGTAGCCTACAGTTTCCCACATGTTCTTTGGCATTGAAATACCAAACTGATTTTCGAGAATATAGTTTACTCCGCCCTTACCGGACTGACTGTTGATTCTGATAACATCCGCTTCGTAAACTCTGCCAACATCCTCAGGGTCAATTGGAAGATACGGCACAGTCCAGTGCTGGCAGTTCTTTTCCTTTCTCCAGTTCATACCCTTTGCGATGGCATCCTGATGCGAACCACTGAACGCCGCAAATACAAGCTTACCGCTGTACGGCTGGCGGTCATAAACAGTCATATCTGTAATTTCTTCATAGTGCTTTACAATTTCAGGGAGATTTTCAAAATTGAGCTGTGGGTCAACACCCTGTGAAAACATGTTCATTGCGAGTGTAACGATGTCAACATTACCTGTTCTTTCACCGTTACCAAAAAGTGTGCCCTCAATTCTGTCAGCACCTGCAAGAAGTCCCATTTCACTGTCTGCAACAGCACAGCCTCTGTCATTATGCGGATGAAGTGAGATAATAAGATTTTCCCTGTTCAAGAGATTATCGCACATATACTCAACCTGATTTGCATAAACATGCGGCATGGAGTGTGAAACTGTAACAGGAAGATTGATTATAACCTTGCTGTCAGGTGTCGGCTCCCATATTTCAATTACCTTATTGCAGATTTCAACAGCAAATTCAGGCTCTGTACCTGTAAAGCTTTCAGGAGAATATTCGAAATAGTAGTTACCCTTTGCTGTTTCTCTGTACTTCTTACAAAGCTCTGCACCCATAACGGCAATGTCAATGATTTCGTTCTTTTCCTTACGGAAAACCTGCTCTCTCTGTGAAACGGAAGTCGAGTTGTAAAGGTGAACAATTACGTTTTTAGCACCGTCCAGAGCCTCAAAGGTCTTTTTGATAATATGTTCTCTTGACTGTGTCAGAACCTGAATTGTAACATCATCCGGAATAAGATTCTGCTCAATCAGCGCACGGCAGAACTCATATTCTGTTTCGGAAGCTGCCGGAAAACCAACTTCAATTTCCTTGAAGCCGATTTTTACAAGGTGCTTGAAGAATTCAAGCTTCTGCTCAAGTGTCATAGGGTTAATGAGCGCCTGATTACCGTCACGAAGGTCAACACTGCACCAGATAGGAGCATGGTCAACATAGTCCTTCTGTGTCCATCTCATAGGAGCGTTTTTTACAGGAAAATACTGTTTTGTGTACTTTTCAAAATTTTTCATAATAAAAGTTCCTTTCGTTTTTTTGTCAGGAATGCAATATATATTTACCGCTTGTAAATAAAAAAGCCTCACCTCTTAAACCCAAGAGGTGAAGCATTAAACTCCACGGTACCACTCTTATTGGTGTATAGCAAAACACCCACTCATCTGCATCCGACAATGCATTTCTCTGTAACGGGAGAACCCGTTTCAACCTACTTGCTATATTAAAATATACACTTTCAGCGAACTGCTCAGGGAGGAGTTATACCGTTTCGGAATACTGTCTTTCACCTGCCGACAGCTCTCTGAAAATCCTTAGACGTTTTTATTTCCCGTCACTGCATTTAAACTTATGCATATATGATACACTATTTTTCAGCGTTTGTCAAGGGATTTGGAGAAAATTATTCAAAATCCTCAAAACCATAAAAAGTAACCTCGTAAAAGCAATGTGCAAGTATAGTTTCATACGAAAACTTTTCAAGTGTTTCTTCAGATATATCATATAATAAAAATTCTGAATACGCCGATGATGCAATGGAATAAATTTCATCATCACCATTTATAAAGCCACTGACATCAAACCAGAGTGATGCATCATCCTCCGAAAAATTCTCAGCTTCCACATCTGTTTCTTTATGATAAGCCTTTATCGTAATATACATACAACAATCATCAGCAGAATCAGTTTTCCTGCACACAAGTTCATTATAAAGCTTCTCATATTCATAAAGATTGTCATTTCCGTAATGAAACTTTATTTTTTCTTCGATTTTTTTGTATTCACATAATTTTAAAATATCGATAATTTTCATATTTTAATACCCGAACATATCTTTAATCAATATGATAATATTTGGCATATCACGAAATATCCTGCAATATATAAACAAAGCACCAAATACAATCAGAGCTGTATGCCGATATCCTGCCGCTCTATCTTCCTGACGTCTGCGATATCGTATTCCCGGAATTTCCTTAGGGTTAAAAATCCAGAATTTGTCACGTTCATTTTTATAGGCTTTATATTTTACAGAACGGTAAATACCAAAAACTATCGCCATTATTCCCAAAAGTATATCCCAGTAAGAAAGTATGTTTTTCATAGCTATTTCAGTTCCACAATAGTAACCCCGTTTTCCCCCTCACCATACATACCGACTCTGAAGCTCTTAACCTGCTTCATAGTTCTGAGTCGGCGGTGAATAGCCTCACGGAGAACACCTGTACCCTTACCGTGAATAATAGTTACCATACTAAGGCCCGACATAATTGCACCATCAATAAAGGATTCCATTTCGTAAACACCGTCATCAGATGCATAGCCACGGATATCCAGTTCCATAGTGCCCTTTCGTTCCATTTTGCTCTTTACTTTTCTCGTGGAAGTCGGCTTTGAGTTAAAGCTTACTTTCTTCTCCTCCACAAGTCTGAGCTTTGAAACGGAAAGCTTTGTTTTCATAATACCCATCTGAACATAAACAAAACCGTTATTGTCAGGCTCACCGCAGACAGTACCGTTCTTGTCCATTTCCTTAACGTAAACGGTATCACCCTTTTTAAGCTTTCTTGGCAGAACATAACCGTCATCTGCAGCTTCGGTAACAGGATTTGCCTTATCATACATACTGTTAAGACTTTGCCTGCTTCTTGTTTTTGCATTTGAAAATTTCTGCGCAAAATCCTTTTTGTCCTTCTGCTTTTTAATCGCTTCAAGCTCATCAAGAAGGCTGTTCGACTCTGCCTTTACACTCTCAATAATTCTCATTGCCTGAAGCCTTGACTGCTCAAGCTGATTTTGCTTGTCCTTTTCAATTGCCGCAAGCTCATCTTTAAGTCTGCTGCGTATTTCCTCTGCCTCACGCCTTGCAGCATCAAGCTGCGACTTCTGACTTTCAAGTTCTGTTCTTGCCTGTTCAAGCTGCTCGATAACCTTTTCAAAGCGTGTGTTTTCCTCACTTACAAGTCCTTTTGCCTGTGATATAACATCCTCCGGCATGCCAAGGGCTGCTGAAATAGAGAAAGCATTTGACTTACCCGGAGAGCCGGTTATAAGTCTGAATGTGGGACGAAGTGTTTCCATATCAAATTCACAGGACGCATTTTCAACATCCGTCTGCTCAATGGCATACATTTTAAGCTCCTGATAATGAGTTGAAACCATAAGCTTTGCTCCCTGACACTTCAGGCGCTCAATGATGGAAATTGCAAGTGCCGCACCCTCAACAGGGTCAGTACCCGAACCGGGTTCATCAAGGAGTACAAGAGAGTTTTCATCAGCAATATTTATAATTTCAATTATGTTGTTTGTATGCGCCGAGAAGGTTGAAAGGCTCTGCTCGATACTCTGACTGTCACCGATATCAGCAAGAATATTTTTGTAAACAGACACCCTGCTTCCGTCAGACGCTGGAATAAGCATTCCACACATAACCATTGCAGACAGCAGACCGGCAGTTTTAAGTGCAACAGTTTTACCGCCTGTATTCGGCCCTGTTATAATAAGTGCCTGACGCTCATCTCCAAGGCTTATATCCACAGGTACTGCTTTTTTCGGGTCAAGGAGAGGATGCCTTGCTTTTTTAAGCTCAAGCTTTCCGTCAAAAGTAACCTCCGGAACACTTGCCTTCATTTTCGCCGCAAAATTTGCCTTTGCAAAATAAAGGTTAAGCTCCGCTGCAGTTTCGTACCCTCTTATAATTTCTTCGGAACATTCTCCGCACTCTGTGCAAAGCTCTGTTATGATTCTTTCGATTTCCTCCTGCTCCTGACTTTCCAGAAGTCTTATATCATTGTTTGCCTCAACAACTGCCATAGGCTCAACAAAAATAGTCTGTCCGGTTGCGGAGGACGAATGAATAAGTCCCTGTATTTTACCCCTGTGCTCTGCCTTTACAGGAAGCACATATCTTCCGTCTCTGATTGTAACGATATTATCCTGCAAAGCCTTCTGAACATCCTCTGATTTCATCATTCTGTCGAGAGTGTCACGCAGCTTGGAGCCTGCCCTGTTGATTTTCTTTCTTATTGCTGCAAGCTCTGCACTTGCCGCATCTGAAATTTCATCCTCCGAAATAATCGAACGGTCAAGCTTTTCATATAAATATTTGTTCGGATAAAGCTGCGAAAAGAGATAATCAAGGTCTGTCTGTACATTTTCAGAGTGAGCATACCAGTCTGAAAGGGCAGTAATCTGCCTTAAAATATTTTTGATTTCAAGCAGCTCCTTCAGCGATATTCTTGCACCCGAAGCGGCACGGCGAAGGGATGCACTGACGTCCTTTACATTGTAAAAGGGCGGCGTTCCGAATCTTACCGACAAGTCAAGCGCCTGTGCTGTTTTGTCAATCTCACGCCTTACCTCATTGAAATCACTGCATGGCTCAAGGTCAAGCGCCATCTGTCTTGTACGGTCATTTGCCGCAAGCTCCGACAGCATTTTAAGTACCTTATGTAATTCAAGTGTTCTATAATATTTATTCATAATTTCCTTTTCCCAACGATTTGTAAAAATCAAGTGTTTTAAATTCTCTCCCCAGATGTGTGAGAAGATATTTTTCTGTTATTCTCGAAAGATTATCCATATTTTTATCAGATAAACGGAAGTTGAAAAGCCTGTCGAAATCCGCAAAAACAATATGCCTCATTGCATGAACAACCGACCCCTTCATCCTTACCTGTGTACCGTCATACTTTCCTTTGTAGCAGGAGGTACAGTACAGCTTTGTACTTAAAACATCAAAGCACATGTCATCTGACGTATAAGTCATACATCTGTGACAGCATACTATATCAGGCATCATTCCTATTTCGGTCATGAATCTCATTTCAAAAACCGATTTAAGCAGCCGGCAGTCTCTGTTTCCCTTTGCAAGATAATGGAAGGTATTGAGTATAAGCCGTATCACATCATCCTTCTGCTCGTTATGTCCTGCCGCATAGGTTACAACCTCTGCAATATAATCGGCAATTGCAAGTCTGTCAAGGTCCTCGCAGATTTTATAAAAAAGGCGTATCACTTCACAGCTGTCAAGATAATACTTTCCTTTTGTATATCTGAGTGAAAAATGAGAATAAGCAAAAAGCTGGCATCCGCCTGCATTTTTGCTTATCATTTTTCTGCCTGCTCTGACAGAAACCTCAATAACGCCCCGTTCCTTTGTCAGAATATGAATAAACTTGTCATTTTCACCCACGGGATACTCCCGTATTACCAGTCCCCTGAGGGTTATCATTTTTGTTTCCGTCTGCATTATTCTCACCATGTATACCGACCGCAACACCTCTGTAATTGAGATAGTCGGAGATTTTACCTGTAGACGCAAAAACGTCCCATTTATTTTCAGACATTAAAATCTTCCTTTCGTCAATTAATATTTCCTGTATTAATATTTCCGAAAGAAAGATTTTTATATAAAGTAATGTATGGTAATTTTCCCATCTGCTGCATATGTATACAGCATAATCCGTTAAACGGCGTTTTGCAGAAATCAGGAATTTTTACTTTTCCGTAAGTCCGAAGGAGCGTATAAGACCTTCCCTGTTGCGCCAGTCCTCTTTTACCTTTACCCAGCACTTGAGGTTTACCTTTATTCTGAAAAAGTTTTCCAGCTCCTGTCTTGAAAAGGTAGCCGCTTTTTTAAGCATAGCGCCGCCTTTTCCGATAACAATTCCCTTATGGGATTCCCTTTCACAGAAAATCACAGCGTCAATATCAAGAATATCCTTATCGTCACGCTCCCTCATGGTTTCAACGGTAACCGCAATGCCATGGGGTACTTCTTCATTCAGAAGATTCAAAAGCTTTTCTCTGATTATTTCAGCCGCAATAACCTTTTCAGGCTGGTCGGTTATCATGTCCTCCGGGAAAAAGTGCGGACTTTCCGCAGCAAGCTTCAATACCTCCTGCTCAACAAGCTCAATACCGTTATTTTCCGTAACGCTTATCGGAATAATGGCTTCAAAGCTGAATTTTCCGCTAAGCCTTGCAATAATCGGTACAAGGTCGGATTTTTTTTCAAGCAAATCAATTTTATTCAGAACAAATATGACAGGTGTTTTTGAAGCTGTCATATTTTTAAGCATTTTTTCTTCCTGCTCGTTAATCGGCTTTGTACAGTCAGCCATAAAAATAACAGCGTCAATATCCGCAACAGATTCCTTTACAACTCCCAGCATATGGTCAGAAAGTTTGTTTTTAGGCTTATGCAGACCGGGAGTATCCATATAAACAATCTGTGTATCCTCAATCGTTTTAATGCCTGTAATTCTCGTTCTTGTCGTCTGTGATTTCGAGCTTACAGAAGCAATCTTTTCTCCGATTACCGAATTCAGAAATGAGGATTTCCCGGCGTTTGTTCTTCCTATAATTGTTGCAAAAACAGTTTTTGTCATTCCATTTATCCTTTATTTATAACTATTCTGTAACGAAAGTCGCATCTCTTGAAATACCAAGCTTTTCAAGGACAGCTTCTTCCTTTTCACGCATAATTCTTTCCTCAAGAGGACTTGTCTCATGGTCATACCCAAGAAGATGAAGCATTGAATGTACTGTTAAAAAGCCTATTTCTCTTTCAAGGGAATGTCCGTACATATCAGCCTGCTTGACAGCTGTTTCAAGGGAAATAACAACATCCCCCAGCAGCACAAAGCCTGTCTCCGCACTTACTTCCTGTGTTCCGTCATCATTTGTAAGAGGGAAAGAAAGTACATCTGTTTCAGCGTCCTTGTTTCTGTAAGCCTTATTAAGATTTCTTATTTCCTTATTTGTTACAAATGAAACACTTACTTCTGCATCCTTGTCAAATTTTTCAGTTGCAAGCACTGCCTGACAGCAGCGGCGTATCAGAAGTCTTATTCCAACCGGAATTTTCACTATATTCTGTTTGTTCTTTACATATACCTTCAGCTTAGACATTGTCTTATTTTCTCCTCTCATTATTATACTTCTCATAAGCACGTACAATATCCTGAACAAGCTTATGTCTTACAACGTCCTTTTCGTTGAACTTATGGATATAGATATCATCAACGTTTCTCAGAACCTTCATAGCTTCAATAAGCCCTGAACTTTTACTGTCAGGAAGGTCAATCTGGGTTACGTCACCTGTAATCACCATTTTACTCTCATTGCCAAGACGAGTCAGGAACATTTTAATCTGTTCGGATGTAGTATTCTGCGCTTCATCAAGAATGATAAAAGCATTGTCGAGTGTACGTCCTCTCATGTATGCAAGAGGTGCGACTTCAATAATTCCCTTTTCCATAAGCTTATTGAAGTTATCCGCACCGAACATTTCAAAAAGTCCGTCATACAAAGGGCGCAGATATGGGTCAACCTTATCCTGCAGGTCACCCGGCAGAAATCCGAGCTTTTCACCCGCTTCAACCGCCGGACGTGTTAAAATAATCTTGCTTATTTCATGCGCCTTGAAAGCCTTTGCAGCCATAGCCACAGCAAGATATGTCTTACCTGTACCGGCAGGGCCTATACCCATAACAATGGTATTATTCTTGATTCCATCTGTATATTTTTTCTGTCCCACAGTTCTCGGTCTGACAATTTTCCCCGTAGAAGTAACGCATATTCCGTCACCAATAAGCTCATTGACCTGTTCCGATTCGCCGTCTGAAACCATTGAAGCGACATATCTTATTGTCTGGTCGGTAAGCTTTTCACCGGTTTTTGAAATTTTCATCAGTGATTCAATAGCCTGGCAGGCTTTATTTACATTTTCTTCATTGCCGGAAATTTTTATGTCCGTTCCACGGCTTATTACAACAACGCCATACTGTCTCTGAATCATATTAATGTTTTCGTCATATGGACCGAATAAGTTTATAATCTGTTCTGTATCATTTACATTTAAAATTCTGTCTGCCATTTTACACGCTCTTTTCTGTTTATTCTTCCGAAATTTGCATTTTCGGAGCTGTTCATATATATTATAACACAAAATTTCAGATTTTTAAATACTTTTTTATAATTTTTTTCAAAATTTCTTTATTTTTTTCAAATAAGTCACAAAGCAGCGTTTAATCCACATAAATTTCCCAGTCAATTCCAATATCACCCTCAAGAGTATAGCTGATTTTGTATTCAATTTTTTCATCTGTAATATTTTTTTCAATTTTTCTTTCAAGAATTTCCGTTTCCTTACTGTCATAAAAGTTTTTTTCATGAAGGGCGGTCTGCTGTTCAAGCAATATTTCCGCTTGCTCCTTTGTGTAAGCAACCCTTTCGGAGCTGAAGGGATGATAATTGCAGTAAACAATTCCAAGTGGGATTTCAAGACCCGAAAACCTGAACTTGGTTACATTTTCACTGTAATCATAGGTACTGCACTCAACATCCGAAAAAAACATAGGTATTCTGAAGCCAAAAAAATCAAAATACTTTCTTGTCAGAATATCATTCGAATAAACCTGACTTTTCTCCTCAAGGAGCTGTGTAAATGTCACCTGCTCCTTATAAATCCCCCTTACCTTACCCATTGCATGTTTTTTAATAATATTTCCGCCGCCGTCAGTAATAGTGCCGCTTATTATTATATCTCCTTTTTTCACCCCGTCACCGACTTTTCTTGCAAGCTTTCCGGCGTAAACCTCTGCATATGTAATCTGTGCATCATGCATTGCCACAATATTGCATGGAATATCATCATTCACCATTTCCGGCGGCTCCACCGCTTCTGTTATATCCACCACAATTCTGCTTCCCGTATGCCTGATACCCGTCCATGAAATCTGAGGAATGCTGAGTCTGAGCTTTTGCTCACAGCTGTGAAAATCAATATCGGGAATAAACCTTCCCTTGTAAATACCAATATTTTCAAGGGCGGTAATTATCTGTCTGTCAGTAACTCCGCTGTTGCCGCACACTTCAATTGTCACAACAGTATTTGAAAGATAGAATATAAATCCAAGCACAAGAGCAATACCTATTATAATGCCGAATCTGAAACGGTATGCATACATTCTGAAACGCAGCCCCTTTTTATCTGAAATTTTCAGACTGATGCCGAGACCTTCCGCCGTTTGCTCCACAGCTGAAATGTCACGGCCGTAAATCTGTGCATAAAAAACACCGTCCCTGCATCGCTGTGATGTGCATACAATATGCTTTTCACGGATTGCATTGATAAATTTATAAAGATTGTCTCCGGACGCCTCAAAGGAAGCAATCCCCCGAATATTCCTCAGCATATTATCACCCGTTTTTCTCAAGCTCTACCGACTGTATTTTTCCGCTTATGTAAATTGCCCCCGACCCGAAATCGCTGACCTGAAGACCGCTGCCCCAGATATTCACCGTCATTTCCCAGGTGCTGACCCTTACAAATATATCGTTGTATTCAAGGATTTTCCTGCATCCGTCAACAAGCACTTCCCTGTTCCCCGTAATCTGAATCTGACTGTCCATATTGACAAACCGTTTTCCGTTTTCTTTAATAGCTTTCAAGCCTATCACCTCATAACAGTATATTACACAATATTTGTGAATATCCGTCAAATTTGTTCCATATAATTTTTCGGGTGATAAAAATGATTAAAGCTGTAAAAAATACTGCGGTAATACTCCTTACCGCAGCCGCTGTTTACTATTGTATTGTATATCCGGAAAATATAGGCAGAGCCGTAAAGGAATCGGTTGACAGGTGTCTTTGCGTGATACTGCCGTCAATGTTTATTTTTCTCTGCATAACAACCTTTATATCACAATCAGGCATTCACAGCCTGCTGGGCAGACCGCTCCGCATTATTTCCGAAAAACTGCTCCGGCTTCCCGTGGAAGGCATTGCGGTTTTTCTTCTGAGCATGATTTCCGGATATCCTGCCGGAGCAAAGCTTGTCTCGGAAAATTTTTCGTGCGGTATTCTGACAGCAAGACAGGCGGCGGCGATGAACTGCTTCTGCTGCTGTGCAGGACCTGCCTTTATCACAGGAACTGCCGCATCCTTTCTGTATCCCGACAGCAACGCAGGACTCCTGCTGTTTGTATGCCTTGCCGCAGGAAACATATTCACTGCTGCTGTCATGTCAAAAACCCTTGCAGCAATAACCGACAGAACTGACAGCAAGCCGCATATTAATACAGGCTGTATTATTTCCTCTGTAAAATCCGCATCATCAGCAATGCTGCAGATGTGCATTATGATTGCTGCATTCGGCGGACTATGTGAGATTTTAAGGCTTTCGGGTTTTATAGATGCTTTGTCATATTATACTTCAGGTATATTCAGCCTGCCGCAAAGCACAGCAGAAAGTATAATTTTAACCTTACTTGAAATAAGCAATATAATTACACTTCCTCCGATGCAGCCGGAGCTTTTCCCTGCTGCGGCATTTCTGCTGTCATTCGGCGGAATATGTGTACATATGCAGATTGCCGCTATTGCACAGCAAAACTTTTCAATCAGAATCTTTTTAGCCGCCCGGATTTTTTCCGCTTCCATTTCAGCCGCCGCCGCAGTATTTTTCATGCGTTTTTTAAACGCCGATATTTCCTGCGGCGCTACATATAAACCCATTTCGGAAAGCAGCTGCTCTCCCCTTCCCTCAATACTTCTGCTTATAATGATTGCAATGCTTCTGTCTGTTTTTAAGGATAAAAAGATGAAATCTTAAAGTTTTAATTCACCTTTGGAGTAATCGGTGTTATTATAATGGATTGCAGGCAATGAGATGAAGGTGTAGTAGTATTTTTTCGTGAAAAAAGCCGGTTTACGGAAAAATTGTTGAATAGCACAAAAAAATATTTTAAAGTTTTACGAGATATTTTGTAAAAAAAGTGGTATAATACAATAGATAAATGAAAAAGGAGCGGAATATATGAATCTTACAGAAATTATGGTTGCATATTACAACAAGCCTTTAAGTTTATGCAGTAACGAGGAAATTTATTTTGCATTGCTCAAAGAGTCTGACCGTATGGCAGCAGGTAAGGAAAACAAACCGGCAGTAAAAAAGCTGTACTACATTTCAGCGGAATTTCTTATCGGCAAGCTCTTGTCAAACAATCTGATAAATCTCGGGGTTTACGATGATGTCAGACAGCAGCTTCTCGAATGCGGAAAGGACATATGCGAAATTGAGGAAATCGAGTGTGAGCCTTCACTCGGAAACGGCGGACTTGGCAGGCTTGCGGCATGCTTTCTCGATTCTGTGGCAACCCTCGGTCTTAACGGCGATGGAATAGGCATTAATTACCATTTTGGACTTTTCCGTCAGGTTTTCAGGGAAAACTCACAGACAACAGTACCTGACCCATGGATTACGGAAAACAGCTGGCTTAACAAAACCGATGTGAGCTACAGGGTGAAATTCCGTGATACAGAGGTTGCCGCAAGAATGTACGACATCAACGTAACAGGCTATGACAGTACTACCCGTAAGCTTCATCTGTTTGATGTGGAAAGCGTTGATGAATCTGTTGTGGGCGAAGGAATTTCCTTTGACAAATCAGAAATCAGAAAGAATCTTACGCTTTTCCTTTATCCCGATGACAGTGACGAGGCAGGCAGACTTCTGCGTATCTACCAGCAGTATTTTATGGTTTCCTGTGCCGCACAGCTTATTCTTGACGAAGCGGCTGCAAAAGGATGCAGTTTACACGATTTAAGCAGATACGCCGTAATTCAGATTAATGACACACACCCTACAATGATTATTCCGGAGCTTATAAGGCTTCTGACAGAACGTGGACTTCTCATGGACGAAGCAATAAAAACGGTGTCGGAATGCTGTGCATATACAAACCATACAATACTTGCGGAGGCTCTCGAAAAATGGCCGGTTGAATACCTGAAAAAAGCTGTTCCGCAGCTGGTGCCGATTATAGAAATTCTCGATGATAAGGTGCGTAGAAAATATGAAGATAAATCGGTGTATATAATTGATTCGGAAGAACGTGTTCATATGGCACATATTGATATACACTGCTGTATGAGTGTAAACGGCGTTGCGAAGCTTCATACTGATATTTTAAAGGAAACGGAGCTTCATCACTTCCACAAAATATATCCGGACAAGTTCAATAACAAGACAAACGGCATAACCTTCCGAAGATGGCTTATGCACTGCAACCCTGAGCTTACGGCATTTATTTCCTCCCTTATCGGAGACGGATTCAAAAAGAATGCACAGGAGCTTGAAAAACTGCTTGAATACAGAAATGACATGAGGGTTCTGCAAAAGCTGACTGACATAAAGCAGATAAAGAAAAAACAGCTTAAAGATTATATACAGAAAAAACAGGGAATTATTCTCTGCGAGGATTCGGTTTTCGATATTCAGATAAAGCGGCTTCATGAGTATAAAAGACAGCAGCTGAACGCCCTTTATCTTATTCACAAGTACCTTGAAATAAAAAGCGGCGTCATACCCGAATCCCCCATTACTGCTGTTTTCGGCGGCAAGGCTGCACCTGCCTATAAAATCGCACAGGACATCATACACCTTATTTTATGTCTGCAGCAGCTTACGTCGGAGGACTCCCATGTTTCACCCTACCTTAATATTGTCATGGTGGAAAACTACAATGTATCCGCCGCTGAAAAACTTATTCCCGCATGTGATATTTCAGAGCAGATTTCACTTGCCTCAAAGGAAGCGAGCGGTACGGGCAACATGAAGTTTATGCTCAACGGCGCAGTCACTCTCGGAACGGTGGACGGTGCAAACGTTGAAATACACGACCTTGTGGGAGATGAGAATATTTATATTTTCGGTGACTCCAGCGATACGGTTGTAAAGCGCTACAGCGAAGGCAGTTATAACCCTATGGATTACTACGAAAAAAATCCCCGTATCAAACGTGCAGTAGATTTCATCACAAGCAATCAGCTGCTTAAAGTCGGTAACAAAGAAAAGCTTGAAAGACTTTCAGAGGAGCTGCTTCACAAAGACTGGTTCATGACCTTCCCTGATTTTGAAAGCTATGTAAAGGTACGTGAAAAAGCATACTCTGATTATAAAAACAAAACCGAATGGGCAGAAAAAATGCTTGTAAACATTGCAATGGCAGGATATTTTTCTTCCGACAGGACTATTGCAGAATATAACAATGACATCTGGCATTTATCCTAAAAAGGAGAATTGATTATGAAAGATAAAAAAACGAAAAATATAAACGGAATTATTTCTCCATTAAACGGAGAGGTCGTTCCCATTGAAGCTGTTCCGGACGAGGTTTTTTCCGGTAAGATTCTCGGGGACGGATGCGCTGTTATTCCGTCAGACGGCAGAATTTACAGTCCGGCGGACGGTGTTATTTCATCCGTCACCGACACAAATCATGCATACGGCATTTCCTGCGACAATGGTCTTGAAGTACTTGTGCATTTCGGTCTTGAAACAGTTTCACTGGGTGGAAAAGGCTTCAAATCACATGTAAAGACCGGCGACAGAGTAAAAGCAGGTGACCTTATAGCCGAAGCGGACATTGAATATATCAAATCGCAGGGAATAAATATCATCACCCCTGTGCTTATCTGTGACGGCCCTGAAGACATGAAGCTTAACATTCACGAAGGCATGATAAAAGCCGGAGAAAATATCATATCCTTAGACGAAGCATCCGATATTAAAGAACCCGAAAAAAACAAAAATAAAAAATCAGGTCTGAATTTCGATTTTCTTCAGAAGCTTGGCAAGGTTCTTATGGTTGTAATTGCAGTTATGCCTGCTGCCGGACTTATGATAAGCCTCGGCAAGCTTGCCGCAATGGCAGGGGGTGATATTGCCTTTATTGCCTCTGCCGGCAGTGTTATTGAAAATATCGGCTGGGCAATCATCAGCAATCTTCATATACTTTTTGCTGTTGCAATCGGCGGCTCATGGGCAAAGGAGCGTGCAGGCGGAGCATTTGCAGCACTCCTTGCATTCATCCTCATAAACAACATTACAGGAGCGGTTTTCGGCGTTACAAATGATATGCTGAGCACCTCCGGTTCGGTGGTTCATTCCGTTTTCGGACAGGAAATGCTTGTTGAAAATTACTTTACCTCCGTACTCGGAGCACCTGCGCTTAACATGGGGGTTTTTATCGGAATAATTTCAGGCTTTGTAGGGGGCATAATTTACAATAAATTCTATAATTTCAGAAAGCTTCCCGATGCTCTTTCCTTCTTTAACGGTAAACGATTTGTTCCTCTTGTAGTAATTCTGTGGTCGGTTATTACGGCGCTTATTCTTTGTGTTGTATGGCCGTTAATTCAGTCGGGAATCAATTCCTTTGGTATCTGGATTGCCAATTCTTCAGACACCTCACCTGTTCTTGCACCGTTTATTTACGGTACGCTTGAACGTCTGCTGCTGCCTTTCGGACTTCATCACATGCTCACAATACCAATGAACTACACCTCATTCGGCGGCACTTACGAAATCCTCACAGGCGCAAATGCAGGCACAACAGTTTTCGGACAGGACCCTCTCTGGCTTGCATGGGTAACCGACCTTATCGGATTCAAAAATGCCGGTGATACAGCGGCTTATGAAAGTCTGCTTGCATCGGTAACTCCGGCACGTTTCAAGGTTGGACAGATGATAGGCGCTACAGGTCTTTTACTTGGTGTTGCACTTGCCATGTACCGCCGTGTTGACAAGGACAAACGAAAAAATTACCGTTCAATGTTTATCTCAACAAGTCTTGCGGTATTTCTCACAGGCGTAACAGAACCGATTGAGTTTATGTTCATGTTCTGCGCAATTCCGCTTTATATAGTTTATGCTCTCCTTCAGGGACTTGCATTTGCAATCTCGGGAATATTTAATTTAAGACTTCACTCATTCGGCAACCTTGAATTTCTGACAAGAATTCCTATGTCGGTAAAAGCGGGACTTACCGGTGACATTATCAATTTCCTCATAGCCGTCATTGTATTCTTTGCCATCGGCTACTTTGTTGCTTACTTTATGATTGGCAGATTCAGATATGCTACTCCCGGCAGACTTGGAAATTATTCAAGCGGAAGTATTGAAGAAGAAGCCGAAGCAAGCGGAACAAAACCGGCGTCCGGAGACAGTCAGCCTGAACGCATTATAGTTCTGCTGGGCGGACGTGATAATATTACGCTGGTTGATGCCTGCATGACAAGGCTTCGTGTAACGGTTAAAAATCCCGACCTTGTTGCAGACGAAAAAGCATGGAAATCAGAGGGCGCTCTCGGACTTGTAAAAAAAGGAACGGGTATTCAGGCAGTTTACGGCCCGAAAGCAGATATTTTAAAATCCGATATCAACGATATTCTCTGAGGGGCTGAAAATGAAACTTTTAACCATTAACACACACAGCCTTATTGAAGATAACTACGGGCAAAAGCTTGAAGCTTTTGTAAAAGTACTGTCAGAAGAAACACCGGATATCATTGCGCTTCAGGAGGCAAATCAGTCACAGGAAGCGGAAATAGTTCCGGAAAGCAATCTGGCAGGATACTGTCCCTGCAAAAAGACAGCAGTAATAAGACAGGACAACCATGTATACAATACCGTAAGACTTCTCAGAAAGTGTGGAGTAAATTATTACTGGACATGGCTTCCCTTAAAATGCGGATACGGAAAATACGATGAGGGAATAGCTGTTATGAGCCGTGAACCGATAGCTGAAACCAATACTCTCCTTGTGAGCAATACTGACGATTACAGCAACTGGAAAACACGCCGTCTTTTAGGGATTTCCACTGTCTCAAACCCAGATGAATGGTTTTACAGCGTCCATTTCGGCTGGTGGGATGACGAGCAGGAGCCGTTTGAAATGCAATGGAAAAAAACAGACGCATATATGAAAAAGCATCATACTGTATGGCTTATGGGAGATTTCAACAACCCTGCACAGATACAGGATGAAGGCTACGACATGATAAGGAAATCCGGCTGGCATGACAGTTATACCGATGCCAAAAATAAAGATAACGGAATAACCGTAAAGGGTGTTATTGACGGCTGGAGGAACAAAATCAGCAGTTCAGAGGGTATGCGGATTGACCATATATGGTCAGGCAGAAAAGAAAAAATCAGGAGCTGCCGTGTGGTTTTTAACGGAAAAGAATATCCTGTTATATCTGACCATTACGGCGTTATGATTGAATATGAAAGGACCGGACTATGAAAAGAGGCGCAGGCATTCTTCTTGGTATATCAAGTCTCCCGTCAAGGTACGGCATCGGCTGTTTTGACAAAACAGCATATGAATTCGTAGACTTTCTTAAATCTGCCGGACAGGCTTACTGGCAGATTCTTCCACTGGGTCCCACAAGCTATGGAGACTCACCATATCAGTCATTTTCAACTTTTGCAGGAAATCCTTATTTTATAAATCTTGATGAACTTGTCAGTGAGCAGCTTCTGACATCGGAGGAGTGCCGCAGTGCTGACTTTGGTAATACTCACAACAAAGTTGATTATGAAAAACTTTATTATAACAGATATCCTCTGCTTAAAAAGGCGTACAAGCGGAGCAATATTTCTCAAAAAAGTGAATTTAAAAGCTTTTGCATGCAAAACAGCTGGCTTTCGGATTATGCACTCTTTATGGCTCTGAAGGATAAATACGGCAGCAGACCGTGGAACGAATGGGAAGAAGACATACGCATGCGGCTTCCCGAGGCTGTTGAAAAGCACAGGAATCTGCTCGCTGAGGATATTGAGTTTTATAAGTTTCTGCAGTTTTATTTTTTCAGACAGTGGGAAAGGCTAAAAAGCTACGCCAACAAAAACGGTGTCAGAATTATCGGCGATATTCCGATTTATACTGCTTTCGACAGCGCTGATACCTGGGCAAATCCAGAGCTTTTTCAGCTTGATGAAAAAAAGCTTCCGAAAGCTGTTGCCGGATGTCCGCCTGACGGCTTTTCAGCAGAGGGACAGCTATGGGGTAATCCGCTCTACGACTGGAGAAAGCATGAGCAGACAGAATACAGCTGGTGGATTTCCCGTCTTGCACACTGTTTTAAGCTTTATGACGTTGTGCGAATTGACCATTTCCGTGGTTTTGATGAATACTATTCAATTCCCTACGGCAGCCTGAACGCTGTAAACGGACACTGGGAAAAAGGACCGGGCATAAAGCTGTTCAATGCTTTTGAAAAAGCACTTGGCAAAAAAGACGTCATTGCAGAGGATCTTGGCTTCATGACCGATACAGTAAGACAGCTTGTCAGAGAATGCGGATTTCCGAATATGAAGGTGCTGGAATTTGCATTTGATTCAAGGGATACAGGCAGCAGTAATGATTATCTGCCGCATAATTACAGCGAAAACTCTGTTGCCTATACAGGAACCCATGACAATCAGACCATCGCTTCATGGTTTGAAACTATTTCGGATAACGAACGTGAAACAGCACGGCAGTATCTTTGCGACACGCATACTCCCGCAAATGAGCTGCACAAATCCTTTATATGTCTTATTATGAGAAGCCGTGCAAATCTTTGCATTATTCCTTTGCAGGACTGGCTGGGACTTGATGACAGTTGCCGCATGAATACACCGTCAACTATAGGAAGCAACTGGCAATGGAGACTGACTGTCAGACCGAACGAGACACTTTGCAGGGAAATACTGAATATAACAAAAACCTACGGAAGACTATAATTATTAAATAAAATACCGTACAAGGTCACATATGTGTCCTGTACGGTATTTTTGTTCAGTAATTTTATCAGCAATTAATCATAAATTTACATTTTAAAAGAATATACATGTTTTTTTTGTATAAGTTGACAAGAAACCAAAAATATGTTATAATAGTATTACTTAAACTTTATACATATAATTTCTTAGATAAGAAGGTGTTTTTATGAAAAATAATAATCAGAAACTTGAAGCTACAACTACAATAAACAAAAATTTCATCAAAATCCACTCCTTTTTGCTTATTGGCGTTTGCTCATTATTCGGCATACTGAATCTTGTGTCAGGTTCAGTTTTAACGGCTTTGGTCACAATCGGCGCAGGATGCCTGACTTCAGCCGTGGTACTGTGTATAAGAAATAAAATAAAATTCACCACTGCCGGTATTCTTCTTACACAGGCGCAGCTATTTATTATAATAATTATTTCATCGTCAAACCATGAATTCCACGGAATGTTTCCGCTGCTTGTTGCTTCAATGGCCTTTGCCGGAATCTATTTAAACAAACAGAATATGATAATCCACTGGGTTATTATGGACATTGCGGCTGTTGCAGGTATGTTTATGCGTGATATGTTTTATTCAGGCGCCGAAACAGGATTTCTTATTAAAGGAATTGCCGCTGTAAACGTAGGTGCGTATCTTGTTTATTACCTTATCAGTGTAACTGTAAAGCAAATTATAAATGTTCAGAATGCCGAAAAGGAAAGCGAAAAGCTTGTGGAACAGGTTCAGTCGCAAATGGATGAAAGCAACCAGATGATGCAGAACCAGCAGCAGGTTGTTGAAAAAATTGCAGAGGTTTCACTTGCTGTAAACAGCTCGGTAATGCGAATGAAGGATGTTGCGGAAAATATAAGCTCCTCAGCAGAACAGCAGCAGTCAGCCCTTGAAGACATTACAAATGAAATCAATCTTGTAAGTCAGGAAACAGCCGACAGCATAAACGAATCAGAAAAGGCTTCAAATGCGGCTCAGCAGAGTAAGGAGCTTCTGAACCTTACTCATGCAGAAATCAGAAAAATGGGTGACGCTATGGCTGAAATCGAACATTCATCAGCACAGATTCAGGGAGTTGTAAAGGCAATTGAGGATATAGCCTTCCAGACAAATATTCTGGCGCTTAATGCTTCTGTTGAAGCAGCGAGAGCCGGTGAAGCCGGAAAGGGCTTTGCGGTTGTTGCAAACGAAGTAAGAAACCTTGCGGCAAAAAGTGCCGAATCGGTTAAGAATACATCAAACCTTATAAATGCTTCACTTGAAGCTGTAAAACGTGGCAGAGATGTTGCTGATAAGGTCTCGGAAAAGACAGACGCTGTAATCGAGACATCCAACCAGAGCGCAGAACACGCAAGACTTATAAATGAGCTTACACAGCGTCAGGCAAACGCAATTGAAAATGTAAGAACAAATATAGAAAACATTTCAAGAATGGTAGAGCTTAATGCTGAAACTTCTGTTGAAAGCACACGCATAGCAGGAGATGTTGCGCAGGATGTTCAGAAAATGGATGCTATCGTGAGAAATTACAGATAAAAATACAATAATTCAAATACAGAAAGAGGTTATTCATAATGACTGATAAGGAGTTACAAAAATTAAAAAGACCGGAGCTGCTGGAAATTATGTTGGGGCTTCAGAATGAGCTTGACAAGGAAAGAGAAGAAAACGAGTCGCTTCGTGCAAGATTGGGTGAAAAGGATATTGCTATTGAAAAATCAGGCAGTATTGCAGAAGCAGCACTTGAAATAAACGGCGTTTTTGACGCGGCACAAAAAGCAGCAGATGTATATCTGGACAATGTCAAAAAAATGCATCTGGAAGAAGAACGTCATCATACCGAGGCAATTGCCAAGGCAAATGCCGAAGCAGAAGCAATTCTTGCTGACGCAAAAAGAGAAGCAGAAACATTAAAAGCAAAGGCGGATATCGAATGCCGTACCAAGCTTAAAAACACCGATGAAGAATGCACAAAGAAAATCAATGAAACCAATTTGCTCTGTACAAAAAAAATCAAGGAAACACAGGAAAAATGTACAGCAATTTCATCTCTTGACAATCAGATTGCGTCATTCTTTGGCAATAACCCTGACCTTCAGAAGGCTCAGACAGCATTACAATCGCAGGAAAATTCCATTTAAAATATAAAGTCCGGTGTCATACCGGACTTCAGACTGTAGAAAAACCTCAAAATTAATTTTCGTGCCGATTAAATCGGCAGGCAAACAAAAGTACAACCAAAGTAAGGGGACGCTTTTTCTTGCAAAGCGTCCCCTCTTGAAAAACAGCCCACTGGGCTGTTTTGTCAATTCACCCCTCGTA
Source organism: Ruminococcus sp. (assembly GCA_015066715.1). Lineage (GTDB taxonomy): Bacteria > Bacillota > Clostridia > Oscillospirales > Ruminococcaceae > Porcipelethomonas. Next base: position 41,404 of record SVNU01000003.1, read on the forward strand.
AATGCGCCGCTAAGGCAAGGCATTTCGCCGTCTGCGGACGGCGATGAGTGGCGCTGCCCCTCAACCCCGCAAGCCTTTGAAAAGGCTTGACCGAAACTTTTAAATTTGAAAAAATCTTTTTCTAAAGACTTTTTCGACAAACTGAAGTCCGGTGTCATACCGGACTTATTTTTATGAGATAAATCCCATCAGCACTATTACTATATAAATACATAAAAAGCTCAGATACACCATATACATCTGAAAATGTAAAAATTTGTGCATTTTTCGCCGTAAAATGACTTGACAACAGCCCACAAATGTGGTATAGTTTATGTTATGAGTACATTTGTATGTCGCAGACGGACGGTTTTCCGGATTTTCATGTTACAGAGGTATGATAATGAATAATCAGTCACAATTAATAGTTGTTGAATCGGATGTTCTTCCTGAAGTTATTCTGAAGGTTCTGGAAGTTAAAAAGCTTCTTGCAAACAAGGAAGAAAAAAGTTCGGCTTCAGCATGCAAACGCATCGGTGTTTCAAGAAGTGCTTATTATAAATACAGAAACAGCGTTTTTTCATACAATGAAAAACTTACGGCTCAGATTATTACCCTTTATATGCTTTTAAAGGACGAACCCGGAGTGCTTTCAAGCGTTCTTGTTTCGCTTCATAATCTTAAAGGAAATATTCTGACTGTAAATCAGAGCATTCCTGTTGACGGAGTTGCAACAGTTACAATTTCGCTTCGCATAAACGAAAGCTTTGAAGAAGCACTTGCAATGAAATCTATTATCGGTGAACTTCAGGGAGTTGTTGAAATACAGCTGCTTTCAGGTGAGTAAATAATATTCCGGACTCAAACCGGAATCAGAATAAATTGGAGGAAATTATGTCAAAAATTGCAGTTTTAGGTTATGGTGTCGTAGGTTCAGGTGTAGTTGAACTTTTCTACAAAAACAAGGAAAAAATTGAAAAAAAAGCAGGACATGAAATGGATGTGAAATTTATTCTCGATATAAGAGAATTTCCTGACAGTCCATATAAAGACAAGTTTGTAAAATCTATTGATGAAATTGTAAATGACGGCGAGGTTACTACTGTTGCTGAATGTATGGGCGGTGTTGAACCTGCGTTTACATTTACAAAGCAGTGCCTTGAAAAGGGCATAAGTGTTTGTACATCAAACAAGGAACTTGTTGCTGCCAAGGGCGATGAGCTTCTGGCTCTTGCACAGGCAAACAGCTGCAACTATTTCTTTGAAGCAAGCGTTGGCGGTGCTATTCCGATTATCAGGCCGCTTCACAGATGTCTTGCAGGTAATGATATTACATCAGTTGCAGGTATCTTAAATGGTACTACAAACTTTATTCTCACAAAAATGATTAATGACGGTATGAAATTTGATGATGCCTTAAAGCTTGCACAGGAACTCGGCTATGCTGAAAGCAATCCGGCAGCCGATGTTGAAGGTCATGACGCATGCAGAAAAATCTGTATTATCTCATCACTTGTATACGGCAGACATGTATATCCTGACAGTGTTTACACAAAGGGTATTACAGATATCAAGCTTGAGGATGTACAGATAGTTGATAAAATCGGTGCTATCAAGCTTATTGCGCAGGTTTCAAGAATTTCTGATGAAACAATTCTCCCGACTGTAATGCCGATGATTGTTCCGCACGAAAGCCTCCTTTCAAGCGTAAGCGATGTGTTCAATGCCGTAATGGTTAACGGTGATGGCATAGACAAGGTTATGTTCTATGGCAGAGGTGCCGGAAAGCTTCCGACTGCAAGTGCGGTAATGGGAGATATTGTTGAAGCTGAAAAGCACAGCAAGACTGTTCTTTCACAGAGCTGGGAAGCTGCTTCGGACAACAGCTTTGTTGAGGATTATACAAAGCTTTCTGCAAAAATGTACTTCCGTATCAATGCAGCTGACAAGGATAAGGTAAACACAGTTTGCAGCAATGCCGAAGTTATTTGTTCTGACGATAATAACTATGCTTTTGTTACTGAAAAGCTTTCAATGAAACAGGCTCTTGAAATGCAGGACAAGCTTAAAAATAACGGTGTTGAGGTTATTACACTTCTCCCGCTTCTTTCAGAATAAAAACAAAAAGTCACTTTTGATAAGCTTCAAAAGTGACTTTATTATTTATATGCGCCTTAAACAGCGTATTTTATGCAAATGAAAAATAAAGAATTACAAGTGCGCCAAGTACAATTCTGTACCATCCGAAAACTGTAAAATCATGCTTTTTAATATAATCCATGAGAAACTTGATAACAAAAACAGAAACCACAAAAGCAGTAATCATACCGGAAGCTAAAATCACAAGTTCATCTGTACTGAAATCAAATCCGAATTTTACAAGCTTTAACAGACTTGCGCCGAACATTACAGGAACTGCAAGGTAGAATGTAAATTCTGCGGCAACTGTTCTTGAAATGCCGATAAGAAGCGCTCCGACTATTGTAGCACCTGAACGTGATGTTCCGGGGAAAATAGCTGCAATAAGCTGAAAAAGTCCGATTATCAGTGCCGCCTGATATGTAAGCTCTGCAATAGTATTAACTTTCGGCTTTCTGTTTTTATTCCATTTTTCAATTATAATGAATGCAATACCGAAAACAATAAGAGCAATGGAAACTACCCAGGGATTATAAAAATGCTCATTAAGCCAGTCGTCAAGAATAAGTCCTATAACAGCTGCTGGAATGCATGCAATCAGAACCTTGAACCACATCTGAAAAATATCCGTTTTAATATAGGAACCAATACCTTCCTTTTTAAGCGGACTTACATTATTCTTTTTCCCGAAGGGCCACAGCTTTTTCCAGAAAATGACCACGACAGCCATTATTGCTCCAAGCTGAATTACAACCTCAAACATTTCCTTAAAATCATCGCTGACCTTCAGTTTCAGAAATTCGTCCACCAAAATCATATGCCCCGTACTGCTTACAGGAAGCCATTCGGTAATTCCCTCAACAATACCAAGTATAACAGCCTTTAAAATTTCAATAAATTCCATTACATCGTCCTTTCCAACATGTTAAGGTAACACTGCACAGGCTTTGTGCGGTGTTGTCTTAATTATATTATATTTTTTTAAAATTATACCATATCACAAATTATATGTCAAATATTCTTTTTGTCTGATTGATAAAATAAAACAAGCTATTGCTTTACAAACGGCAAAAATTATGATATAATTTAGTATATATTATTTTTTGGAGGAAACAGATTTGGCTAACGATAATATTCGTAATTTCTGCATTATTGCACATATAGACCACGGTAAATCTACCCTTGCCGACAGAATTCTTGAAAAGACATATACCGTTGCAGAGCGTGATATGGAAGAACAGCTTCTGGACAATATGGATATTGAAAGGGAACGTGGTATTACAATCAAAGCCCGTGCGGTCTGCCTGAACTACAGGGCAAAGGACGGACAGGAATACGTTTTCAATCTTATTGACACCCCCGGACATGTTGACTTCAATTATGAGGTTTCACGTTCCCTTGCAGCATGTGAGGGTGCAATTCTGGTTGTTGACGCTTCACAGGGTATCGAAGCTCAGACTCTTGCCAACACATATCTTGCAATTGAGCATGACCTTGAAGTAGTTCCTGTTGTAAACAAAATCGACCTTCCTTCTGCTGACCCTGAACGTGTATGCAATGAAATTGAAAATGTAATCGGTATTCCTGCCATGGATGCACCTAAGATTTCAGCCAAGGTGGGACTTAACATTGAAGAAGTGCTTGAAAAGATTGTTACCGATGTTCCTGCACCTGTCGGTGACCCTGACAAGCCGCTGAAAGCTCTGATTTTCGACAGCTACTATGACGCTTACAAGGGCGTTATTATCTATGTAAGAATAAAGGAAGGTACTGTAAAAACAGGTGACACTATAAAGCTTATCGCAACAGGCGCTGAATTCAACGTTGTTGAAGCCGGCTACATGAATGCTGACAGCCATATAAACAAGGGTATCCTTACTGCCGGTGAGGTTGGTTATATTTCAGCCTCAATCAAAAGTATCGGTGATACTCAGGTGGGTGATACTGTCACAAACGCTGAAAACCCATGTGATGAGGCACTTCCGGGATACCGAAAGGTTAACCCGATGGTCTTCTCCGGTATATATCCTGCTGACGGTGCAAAGTACGAGGATTTGCGTGAAGCACTTGAAAAGCTTCAGCTTAATGACGCATCCCTTTCCTTTGAGCCTGAAACATCAATTGCTCTGGGATTTGGTTTCAGATGCGGATTTCTTGGTCTTTTACACATGGAAATTATTCAGGAAAGACTTGAAAGAGAATATAATCTCGATCTTATTACAACCGCACCATCGGTTATTTACAAGGTAACCCTTACAAACGGTGAAACAATCGAAATTGATAACCCGACTAATTTCCCTGACCCCGGAACCATTGAAAGTGCACAGGAGCCTATGGTAAAGGCAGAGGTTTTAGCACCTGCTGATTATGTCGGAAATATAATGGAGCTTTGTCAGGAGCGCAGAGGCGTCTTTAAGGACATGAAATATCTTGATGAAACAAGAGTTTCACTTCATTACGAGCTTCCGCTTAATGAAATTGTATATGACTTTTTTGACGCACTCAAATCCCGCACCAAGGGTTATGCTTCCTTTGACTATGAGCTTATCGGCTATGCTCCTTCAAAGCTTGTAAAGCTTGATATACTTTTAAACGGCGATATTGTGGATGCACTTTCATTTATTGTTCATGCAGACAGTGCATATACAAGAGGCAGAAAGATGGTTGAAAAACTTAAAATCAACATTCCACGTCAGCTTTTTGAAGTTCCTATTCAGGCGGCCATAGGCGGTAAGATTATCGCAAGAGAAACTGTAAAGGCACTCAGAAAGGACGTTCTTGCAAAGTGCTACGGCGGTGATATCACCCGTAAGAAAAAGCTTCTTGAAAAGCAAAAGGAAGGTAAAAAGAGAATGCGTCAGCTTGGTACTGTAAATGTTCCGCAGGAAGCATTTATGAGTGTTTTGAAGCTTGATGAATAAATAAGGTTGGAGAAAAAATATGAAACATACATGTCCCCATTGCGGTGAAAAAACTATAAATCCATTAAAAAAAGCGTTTGCCGGAAATCCCCAGGCAAGAGGTACAGTCTGCCCGAACTGCGGAAAAAGAAGTACAAACGAACTGAAATCAGCTGTATTTCATGCAATTGTTGATGTAATTGCCCTGATTTTCATTATATATCAGTATGTAGCTGTTGAAAGTATTATGAGCAATTATTATTCAATTGCAGCAATACTGATTGCATTTACGGTAAATCATATAGTCGATGCGTTCTTCTTTAAGCTTGTTCCGGCAATAAGGCTTGATTACAGATGACACCACTTGGTATTTACATTCATGTGCCGTTCTGTGCAAAAAAATGCCCTTACTGTGACTTTTATTCATGCAGTTACAGTAAGGAAAAAGCAATAAATTATGCGCAGGCAGTAATAAGAGATATTGAATGCTTTGACGGAGCTGCTGCCGCTGATACGGTTTATTTCGGCGGCGGCACTCCGTCTCTTATTCCTTTGGAGCTTACAGAAAGTATACTCTCGGCAGTAAGAAAAAAATTCAGGCTCCAAAACCCTGAAATTACAATTGAAATCAATCCATGTACAGTCAACAGGGACAAGCTGCTTCAGTATTACAATATGGGTATCAACAGGCTTTCCGTAGGAATACAGTCAGCGGATAATAATGAACTTTTACTGCTTGGAAGAAAGCATACTTTTGAAACAGCGGCGGCAGTCATACTTAATGCTTATGACTGCGGCTTCAGAAATATCTCGGCAGATCTTATGACAGGTCTGCCATATCAGACATTTGAAAGCATTGAAGCATCCATCACAAAAATTTCCGAGCTTCCTGTTACGCACATTTCAAATTATATTCTGAAAATTGAACATGGTACACCATTTGACAATCCGGATTTTATAAGGAACATGCCTGATGATGATTTTACTTCGGATATGTATCTTTACATGGTAAAAACTCTTTTGGACAAAGGCTACAGGCAGTACGAAATTTCCAATTTTTCCAAATCGGGATATGAAAGCAGGCACAATTTAAAATATTGGAAATGTCATGAATACATCGGTTTCGGACCGTCTGCACATTCTTTCTGTGGCGGTATCCGCTATTACTGTCCACCTGACCTTGACAGTTTTATAAATTATCCGGCAAAAAAAATTGTAACCGATGACAAGGCGGGCAGTGACGAGGAAAAAATCATGCTTGCACTCAGGCTTGCAGAAGGTATAAACCTCAGCAGTTTTCCAAAGCTGAAAACAAATGTTATCACAAAAATAAAAATGTTTGAAAAATCAGGTTATATAAATTTTAATGGTGAGAATATTTCCCTTACGCCAAAAGGTTTTCTTGTTTCAAACAGTATCATAAATGAATTGACGGATTTCATATAAGTAAACATATAAAAGGCGGTCTTTGACCGCCTTTTTAATTTATTTTTTAGCCTTTGCAAGGTATCTTGCTATTGCCGCCGCATCTGCTACGGTAACCTTACCGTCTTTGTTATAATCGGCATATGGATTTTCGTCTATGCTGATTGTGATACGCTTTGCAAGTGTTCTTGCGATAAATGCTGCGTCACTGACAGTCATCTTGTCATCACCGTTTGCGTCGCCTGTCGGGCGTGTAGTGTCTGTTGTAGTAGTAGTTATCGCTGATGTAACAAATGTAGAAACTGTAGTTACTGTTGTGTTTGTTGTGTTAGTTGTGTCTGAATTTTCAGCTGTTGTGTTTGTTGTTTCGGCTTTTGTTGTTTCTGATGAGGTTGTTGTAAGCGGAGCAGCTGTTGTGCTTTCACTTGCCTGTGTTGATTCTGAAGCGGTTGTTTTTGTGGCAGAAGTTGTAGTAGCTTTTGTTGTGGTTGTTGTAGTTGCTGTTGTTACCGCTGGAGTTGTCTGAACAGGTGCTTCACCCAATGATTCAAATGTATAGCCATATTCTTCAGCATATGCCTGCGCTGTTGAATTTGTGTATCCATAGATTGTTCCGTTAAAATAATAATTTCCAGATTCATATTCATAGTCATTGCATATTGTTCCAGCAGAATCATAAATTTCACATTCAGGATTTTTAATTGTTATACTTGTAAGGCTTTCACAACAATAAAAAGCACTATTTCCTATACTTGTTACACTATCGGGGATTATTATGCTTTCAAGAGATGTACAATCTGTAAATGCACATTCTCCTATACTTGTAACGCTGGCCGGAATTGTTATGCTTTCAAGAGATGTACAAAAATGAAATGCACTATCTCCTATACTTGTAACACTATCAGGGATTGTTATGCTTGTAAGAGATGTACATTCATTAAATGCATGACCTCCGATACTTGTTACACTGTCAGGAATTGTAACATCACCTGAACAGGTTTTCCCATCAATTAAAATATTATTTACAATAACCAATGGATTTTCAGACTGTTTCACTTTGAGCCATGGTGTATTGGAAAATGCATAACCTCCAATACTTGTAACACTGTCTGGGATTGTTATACTTTTAAGAGATGTACAATAATAAAATGCCAGACTTCCAATACTTGTAACACTATCAGGGATTGTTATGCTTATAAGAGAGTCACACCCAAAAAATGCTTCATTTCCTATACTTGTAACACTGTCCGGAATTACTACGCTTGAAAGCGAGGTACATCCTGAAAACACTCCACATCCAATACTTGCAACGCTTCCAGGTATTGTTATATTTTCAAGAGCTGTACAATCATCAAATGCATCATTTCCTATACTTGTTACACTATTGGGGATTGTCATGCTTTTAAGAGATGTACACTCCCAAAATGCAGAATCTCCTATACTTGTTACACTATTGGGGATTGTTATGCCTGTAAGAGATTCACAACCGTAAAATACATAATCTCCTATACTTGTTACACTGTCTCCGATTGTTATACTTGTAAGAGAATAACAATGAGAAAATGCCCAATCTCCTATACTTATGACACTGTCAGGGATTGTTACGCTTGTAAGAGAGTAACAATAATAAAATGCCCAATCTCCTATACTTGTTACAGTACCCGGAATTGCATATGATTCATCTGCTTTTCCAATAGGATAGCTAAGTAATTCTGTTTGTTCCTTATTGAACAATATTCCATCTATGCTGCTGTAAGAAAAATTGTTTTCACTTACGTTGATATCTGTAAGGGATTCACAACCTCTAAATGCATCATCATCTATACTTGTTACACTGTCAGGGATTGTTATGCTTGCAAGAGATTTACAACCATAAAATGCCCAATCTCCTATACTTGTTACACTGTCTCCGATTGTTATACTTGTAAGAGATGTACATTCATTAAATGCATAATCTCCTATACTTGTTACACTGTCTCCGATTGTTATACTTGTAAGAGATGTACATTCATTAAATGCATAATCTCCTATACTTGTTACACTATCAGGAATTATTATGCTTGTAAGAGATTCACAATCTCTAAATGCATAATCTCCTATACTTGTTACACTATCAGGAATTATTATGCTTGTAAGAGATTCACAATCTCTAAATGCATAATCTCCTATACTTGTTACACTATTGGGGATTGTTATGCTTTCAAGAGATGTACAATTATAAAATGCATATTCTCCTATACTTGTAACGCTTCCCGAAATTGTTATGCTTTCGAGAGATGTACAATGCGCAAATACATGATCTCCTATACTTGTTACACTATCAGGAATTGTTATGCTTGTAAGAGATTTACAAAATTCAAATGCATCATCTCCTATACTTGTTACACTGTCAGGGATTGTTACGCTTGTAAGAGAGTCACACCAAGAAAATGCGTAATCTCCTATACTTGTAACACTTTCAGGGATTGTTATATTTTCAAGAGCTCTACAATCTTCAAATGAATTATTTCCTATACTTGTAACAGGTAATCCCTCAATCTCACTCGGAATTTCTACTTCTGTTGCTGATGTATCACACCCTGATATTTCAACATAGTCGTATGTTCCGTCCTCGTCCACATCGACCATTTCATAATAGAGATAATCTCCGTATTGTGCCTCATCGGAGTAGCTTTCAGCCTCAGCAATTAAAGGCTGTACCCCCCCCCGAAAAACATTTGTCCGCTGCACAAGGACACTGCAGTAACTGACGCTAAAGCAATGCTTGTAATTCTTTTTGCAAAATTCATTTTCAAAACCTCCTATTTTTTTTATGTTTTCATTATATACCAAAGTTAAAAAAATGTCAACATTTATAATTGAAATGGGCAGAGATAAATTTATATTTAGAGTTCTAATCTTATTATTAACTTTCTTTGCTTGCACAAAGAAAGTTACAAAGAAATGCACAAACTTTCTTATAAAAAGAAAGTTTGAACAAAGAAAATAAAAACTTATAATTGTAACCGAATTCAGACTGTTTCCCATTAAAAGAACTATCATACCTGATAATAAATAAACTGTTGCAGATAGTCTGCATAAAACACAGTTCTCCCCGCAAATTAAGCTATAGTTTGAGAAAGTCTGCAAGTTTATTATTAGCTGCAACCATTTATAAATGGACTTTTAATTATAAATTTATGAAGTTGCCAAGTACAAGGAAACATTATTATTTAAGTTACAAATTCATGCATAGAATTTTTTCTTTTTGGTCAAGCTTTTTCTGTTTCGAAGAAAAGAAAAAGCTTGTGCATTTCTTTGGTTCGTTTCTTTGTGCAAACAAAGAAATGAACAAAAAGTATGAAAGAAAAATATAAATTTTATTTCCAGAATTATTTTCTCAAACTAAAAAGGCAGTCATCGTGACTGCCTTATGTTTTATTAATATGCCTTACCCCAGTAAACCATGTGCTTTGCAGGTTTACCACAGCAAACGCACTTATCCGAAAGGTTTTCCTGTTCAAAAGGAATACAGCGTGAACCAACGCCTGTCTTTTCCTTTACTTCGTCCTCACATGCTTCGTCACCGCACCACATAGCCTTAACAAAGCCATCGCCGTTTTCTTCAAGTGCCTTTACAATTTCATCAATTGTTGTGCATGAGAAAGTTTTCTTTTCTCTGTTTTCGAGTGCCTTCTGATAAATTCCCTTATGAACATCAGCAAGCTTATCCTTAACAGCCTGTGCAAATTCTTCACCGAGATTTTCAATGGAAACCACTGTCTTTTCTCTGTCATGACGGGTTACAAACACACACTGTCCATTTTCAATATCCTTAGGGCCGATTTCAATTCTCATCGGTACGCCCTTCATTTCGTACTCGGCAAACTTCCAGCCAGGTGAGTTATCCCTGTCATCCATTTTTGCACGGATTCCATACTTTTTAAGTGTCTCCAGAAGCTCTGAAGCCTTATCAAGCACACCTTCCTTATGCTGTGCAATCGGAACAATAACAACCTGAATCGGTGCAACAGCCGGTGGAAGTACAAGACCGTTGTCATCACCATGAGTCATGATAATCGCACCGATAAGACGTGTTGTAACGCCCCAGCTTGTCTGATGCGGAAATACCTTCTTATTTTCCTTGTCTGTATATTCAATATCAAATGCCTTTGCAAATCCGTCACCAAAATAGTGTGAAGTACCTGCCTGAAGCGCCTTACCGTCATGCATAAGCGCTTCGATAGCATATGTAGAAACTGCACCTGCAAACTTGTCACTTTCAGTCTTTTTACCCTTTACAACAGGCATAGCAAGACTGTTTTCACAAAAGTCAGCATAAACATTAAGCATCTTTTCTGTTTCCTCAATAGCCTCTTGCGCTGTTGCATGGATAGTGTGACCTTCCTGCCATAAAAACTCTCTTGAACGCAGGAACGGACGTGTTGTCTTTTCCCATCTTACAACGCTTACCCACTGATTATAAAGCTTTGGCAGGTCACGGTAAGAATGAATTATATTTGAATAATGTTCACAGAAAAGCGTTTCTGATGTAGGACGAACGCAAAGTCTGTCTTCAAGCTTTTCGCTTCCGCCATGAGTTACCCATGCAACCTCCGGCGCAAAACCTTCAACATGGTCCTTTTCCTTCTGGAGAAGGCTTTCAGGAATAAACATAGGCATGCAGACATTTTCATGTCCTGTTTCCTTGAACATTCCATCGAGAATTCTCTGAATATTTTCCCAGATAGCATAAGCATACGGGCGGATTACCATACAACCCTTAACGCTTGTATATTCAATAAGCTCTGCTTTTTTTACAATGTCGGTATACCACTTTGCAAAATCTTCATCCATAGAAGTAATTGCTTCAACCATTTTTGAATTATTCTTCGCCATTTTTTTCTTCTCCATCCTTATTATCATTTTTATCTAAAGTGTCCCTTTTCGGCACATCATAAATACTTCTGACCCTGTATATTTCGCTTGCTGAGTCATTACCGCCCTTTTTAAAAAGCTTACCTATGAATCTGTCACACAGCTTTGCAAGCCTTGGCGTTAAAATCGCAAGCAGAAATACCAGTAAAAATATCAGCATAAACATTCCGAGCACTTCGGCAATCTGTGTTACTGTCAAATCCATAAAAGCTTCCCTTTCATAAATACCGGATTTTTACTTTTTAAACCATCATAATATATTATATCATATTTTCCGTAAATTTCAAGTATTTTTTAAGCTTTTCCGGAACAGTTTTATTAATAAACGATACAATCATCCTGTTATGCAAAACGTATATCACTTTGTGCATATAACTGCATAGCTTTTTCCCTTATGTATCTGCTCAATCTCAACCTTTTCAAATCCCGCCCTGTATCCAAACTCTTTAAGCTGCTCAGGGGTAAATTTTTGAAATCCTTTTTTCGTGTACGAAAGTCTGTCAAGCCATTCCTTTGCATAAACAGCATTGTAAAACACTCCGCCATCCTTGAGACATCTGTGAATTTCTGAAAAACCTTTAAGGGTATCGCTCCAAAAATAGACTGTATTAACCGACGAAATCGCTTTGAACATATTATCCTGATACGGCAATCGGCAGCAGTCCCCTATCTGCAGGTGCAGTCTGTTTTCCTTTGCTGCATTCCTGTTTGAGGCAGTTGCCTTGATTTTCATATCCTCGGAAATATCCACTCCGTACATATCGGGAGAAAACGCCTTATCCATAAGCCTTAGCATATATCCGTTCCCGTAACCGATATCAAGGATTTTCTCATCTGCCGGAATGTCTGCAAGTCTGATTATTTTTTTGTACATTTTCCTGTTTATCACATTCATAATCAGGCAGCATATTTTTCCCATAGCTCCTCTTGGATTTCCGAATTGTGAACCTATGTATTCCGAAAACTTTTTCATTGAATCCCTCCATTTGCAAAGCCGGTTTCAATAAACTGAAACTGCTTTTGATATTGTATACCAAAAGCAGTTTTTATCTTATTCCGCATTCATGCCGCCATTCATATAGAACTGTTCACGGATAATAATGCAAACGCCGCCCTTAAATTCAAGGTTTTTCTCAACAACACTGATTTTAACCTTCTTTGCGATTTCTTCTCCGCATAATGTAATCAATGATTTTTTGAGATATTCAATCATCCATTCATCCATGCCAAAGCCGTGAAGCGCAACAGACTTTGCAAAGAATGCAACTGAAAGGTTGTTTATAAGGTTTGCAAGACAGCGAATAATATTATTCATAACCTCAAGCACCTTTGCCTCACCCTTCATAGCAGCAGCTGTAAGAGCTCTGTGAGTAATGTTGTTTACATCACCGTTTGTTATTTCCCATAAAACAGGAGTATTTTCCTTCGAATAGATTTCTCTGTATTTTTCATTTATTGCAACTATAGAAAGCTCTGCCTTTACAGAACCGTCCGGATATCCTGAAATCTTTCTTCCGCCCGGATTTACAATCATGTTTTCAACATGATTTGTATAATAAATATTATCATTCATGACATCATTGTCAATAAGTACTGAAAGATTTACATGATTGCCCTGTTTAAGGAATACATAGTTGCCCGGTCTTTCCTTGATATTCTTCGCCTGATTTGCAAGTGCAAGTGCGCATGTCAGGTTTGAACATGTTACAGGCATATCAAGTGCTTTTGAAAGAGCATCCACAATTGACGAGTAATCAAACTTTCCATCCTTCATATACACTTTCATTTTACTGCACATATCAGATGAAAGTCCTACACCCAGACCAACAAACTTTTTAGGCTCAATATTATTGTTCTGCATGATGCTCCTGCATGATGAAACAATATACTCAATAATATCATCGCTTGACATACCATCAAGGGCTTCAGTCATAACCTTATCTATTATCTTGCCGTTTATATTCGCAAAACCAACAGTTATTCTTTCATCACTTATAGAAGCGCCGAGAGCATATCTGTAATTCTCATTTATATCAATGAGAATCTTTCTTCTTCCCTTTTGAAGATGCTCAAGCGAAACAGGTGCTTCACCCACCTCATACAATACACCTTCTTCAATCATTTCATTTGTGATAATCGTAACTGCTGCTCTTGTTATTTTCATTGAGCTTGCGATATCAACTCTTGAAATCGGACCGCATTCTCTGATTACCCTGAGTATCTGCGCCCTGTTTCGTCTTTTAAGGTCTAGCTTGCTTATACCTTGAAATTTCATTGTTTTTACCACCTTTGTTTTTATATTTAACCGTATTTCATAAGAGGAATAAAACACAGGTTTTATACATTTAAAAAAGATTTGATATAATTACCGAAATACGTAAAATAAACGGAAACAAGTAAATAAACACAATAACTGCCATAAATAGAACAATAGTCAGCTTATATGCCATATTTTCCAATAATATAAGGTTCCATGTTTTCTTTCTGCCGACTGCTCTGAAAATGCAAATCAATACACCTGCAATCAGCATTATAACAGCGGCTGTCATACCCTGTGGTATAAAACGAAATCTTATTTCGTTTCTGCCATTTTGAAGCTTTATTGCACAAAAGGATTCATTAACCTTTGTTATTTCCGTTTCAGTTCCGTTAACATAAGCCGATAGTCCCCTGTCATACGGAACAGACGTATAAAGCCAGCATTCATCTGCACTTGTACACTCCGCCAAAAGCTCATTGCCCTCCACAAATAAATCACAGCCCTGAACCTTTTTGGTATACGACCGCAGAATATCCGTATCAATACCAAATACACCAAGGGATTTAACTGAAATATCCTTATTTATTATAATAAGAATTTCAGCGGTTGTATCTTCAAATTCTCCAAGAGTAACAATGCCATTATTCTTCTGTGTCGGGTAATTCTCTGCAATACATATACCATTTACGTAAATATCAGCAGCCCCATAGTATTTTTCATATAAGTCATTGCTCAGCCTGTCAAAAATATCAAAATACAGCGTCTGTTTTCCGCTTATGTCAATTGAATATCTCATCTGACAAACTGAATTTTCATTATCTGAAACATCGATACTATATTTTGAATCTTTATACTCAAAGCTTCCGTCTGCTGTAAAGGAAGGCTCGTATTCATAAATCATTTCATCCGAACCGAATATTTTTTCGGCAAGCCTTCTTTGAATATCAACCCTCGTCCCGTCACCAAGAGAGGCGAAAGTATCAGGAGAAAGTTTACTTGTTATTCCGACAGGACAGTATATATCGCTTTCTCCTCTTTCAAATTCACCGTCAAGACCGGTTATGTCATAGTATGACTTGAAATCATAATATGCACCGATTGAGTATCTGACAGCAAGAAGTGCATCGGTAACAGCTGTACCGCCGTTTGAGCCAACCTCCATCCAGTAGGAGGAATAACCGAGCTTTTTCATGGCGAACATATAATCCTCATTCGTAAGAGAGGTATAATGTGAAAGAGAATTATAGCCGAGTCCGCCAACCATATTTACATGAAGGTACTTTTTTTCGGTTTTTGTTCTGTAGTAAGGCTCACCATAGCTGTCATATTCAAGCTCTGCGGAGGTTTTCAGTACTCCCCCGTCAGTTACGGCGTAACCGATATTTACAGACATTGAAGTATATACTTCTCCGCAAAACACAAGAAAAAGTATAATACACAGAGTTCTTGCGGTTATAAGCTTTTTTTCACGCAGATATATACACATTATGTATATAATACACGCAAGTACAAAAAGCCCGAGCAAAAGCTCAAATGCCTTTGAATTGACATTCAATGTGTCAGTATAGCTTGATAAAACGTTCCTTTTTTTATATACAACGTATACAGCTATTACTATATAGCCGGCAGCCATTATTGCAGCCGATAAAACAAACCCCTTTGAATTTTTCCCGTAATCCCGTATATTTTCAAAATAATATGCACAAAGAACCAGCAGTACAAAAACAATAATAAACCCATATCTCAGGGGAAAGCTCTGATAGCTTCCGGTCTGCCACATTTTATTAACAGGGTCTATAAAAACCGGAATAATCAATACCACCAGCAAAAAAAGATTATACTTTATATTTTTGTTTTTGATAATCCTGTTCTTTATAAAAAGCGGCAGTATTGCTATACAGAGACCTGTACACATAATAATACAAAGCTTGTTGGCTGTATTTTCAAAAAGTGGCTTGTACATAAGCTCTGAAAGTACACTTCCACCCCTTGCCGAATGTGAAGTCTGAATGTAGGAGCAAAGCCATACCGGCGCTGTAAGAAGGGCACAAATAAAGCTCGTTCCAACAAAAGACACAGCAACCTTTCTTTTTTCCGTACCCCTGCTGCAGACAGCAATATAAAGAGGAACCGCCAGCATCAGGTAAATTATTATCATGTAGGACAAATAAAAGCAGGTAATCATCATAAGGCTTAAAACAATCCCGTACATAAGCGGTTTGTTCTGACTGCACATTCTGATTACCGACAGTGCCAGAAGCGGAAATAATATCATAATATCAAGCCAAACAAGTGTCTGGTAATACATGATGCCATATCCGCATAGTGCATACATTATACTTAAAAGTACGCAGAACTCCTTTTTAAGGCTTCTGTGTACCTTTTTAAAATAAACTGATGCAGTAAATGCCGAGAGTGACAGCTTTACGGCAAGCAGTATATTAACAAGATAAATAAGATGCGACTTTTCAACAAATCTGACCATTAGATAAAGCGGACTTGCAAGAAAGAACAGGAATACACCCCAGAAGTTCATTCCCCCCGCATTTGCAGTACTGTAGAAAATACTCCCTTTACCCTCAAGTATATCTTTAAAGTCCATAAGCAGCGGTATCGTCTGCTGATTCATGTCGCACCATGAAACAGTATTTTCCCCGAATGGAAAAATATTATTTACTGCAAAAAAAGCTCCTGTCATAAAAAGAGTTACAACAGGAGCGATAAGTAAATAATAATTCGTTTTAACTCTCATCAACATTTTTTATTTAAATACCCATTATAGTTTTAGATGTTAACATTATAACCCATATTTCTAAAAATTGCAAGCTTTTTTATATAATTTTTAAAGAAATTTTATAAAAAGACAATAAAACAGGTTCTGAAATTAACAGAACCTGTAAATATTTTTCACAATTAACCTTTTGTTAACCGATTATATCATAAGTGACTTACCGGTCATTTCGGCCGGCTGAGGAAGTTCCATAGCCTGAAGCATTGTAGGAGCAATATCAGCAAGAACACCGTCCTCACGAAGCTTGCAGTCCTGACCTACAACAATGAAAGGAACCGGATTTGTTGTATGAGCTGTAAACGGTGAGCCGTCCTCCTCATACATCTTATCAGCATTACCGTGGTCGGCAGTAATAAATGCAACGCCGCCCTTTGCAAGAATAGCATCAACCATTGTACCTACGCATTTATCAACAGCTTCAACAGCCGCCTTTGCAGCATCAAAAATACCTGTATGACCTACCATGTCGCAGTTAGCATAATTTAAAATAATTGCATCGTACTTATCCGCATTAATTGCTTCAACAACAGCGTCTGTAACCTCATAAGCACTCATTTCAGGCTTCATATCAAATGTTTCAACATCAGGTGACTTAATAAGTATTCTGTCTTCGCCGTCAAATGTTTTTTCTTCGCCGCCGTTAAAGAAGAATGTAACGTGAGCATACTTCTGTGTTTCAGCAATACGAAGCTGAGTCTTACCCATTTTGCTTACATATTCGCCGAATGTCATTTCAAGTGCTTCCGGTGGGAATGCAACAGATACATTTGGCATAGCAGCGTCATACTGTGCCATACAAACAAAGTTCACATTAAAGAAACCGTTCTTTCTTGTAAAGCCGTCAAAGCTTTCATCAACAAATGCTCTTGTAATCTGTCTTGCACGGTCAGGACGGAAATTGAAAAATACCACACTGTCATCAGCCTGAATTTTTCCATCCTTATTGCATACAGTAGGAAGCATAAATTCGTCAGTAACTTCATTTGCATATGAATCCTTGATAGCCTGTACAGGGCATGTACCCTCAACGCCTTCGCTGAATACCATAGCATTGTAAGCCTTTTCAACTCTGTCCCAGGCATTGTCTCTGTCCATAGCGTAGAAACGTCCCATTACAGTTGCAACAGAGCCTACACCGATTTTGTTCATTTCAGCAACTGCTTCTTCCATAAATTCAGCAGCTGATGAAGGAGGTACGTCACGTCCGTCTAAGAATGCGTGAACATAAACCTTTTCAATACCATTTTTCTTAGCCATTTCAAGAAGACCGTAAAGGTGTTCTGTGTGGCTGTGTACGCCACCCGGTGAAAGAAGTCCCATAAGGTGAAGCGCAGAATTTTTTTCCTTACAGTTGTTCATAGCCTGTACAAGCGCCTTGTTTTCAAAGAAATCGCCGTCCTTTATTGACTTTGAAATCTTAACGAGCATCTGGTAAACAATTCTGCCTGCACCGATATTTGTATGACCTACCTCTGAGTTACCCATCTGACCGTCAGGAAGTCCTACATCAAGTCCGCTTGCACCGATTAAAGTGTTAGGACCCTGCATGTACTTGTCGAGATTAGGTGTGTTTGCAGCAGTAATGGCATTGCCGTAATCAGAAGCATTGTAGCCAAAACCGTCCATAATAATTAAAGCAACAGGTTTTTTACTCATAAAAAATCAGCCTTTCAGTTTGTATTTAT
>SVNU01000099.1 GCA_015066715.1 Ruminococcus sp.
TAAATCGGCAGATTTAGATTGCGAATGAAGATAGTAAGGGGACGCTTTTTCTTGCAAAGCGTCCCCTCTTGAAAAACAGCCCACCGGGCTGTTTTTCAATTCACCCCTCGTAAATGCGCCGTTTAAGCAAGGCGTTTCGCTCACTGCGGTGAGCGACCAAAGGGCGTTGCCCTCTGGACACCTACCACTTTTGAAAAAGTGGACAAAACTTTTAAATTTGAAAATTATTTTTCTAAAGACTTTTTCGACAAACTGAAAAGAGGATGATTTTTCATCCTCTTTTTTTAAAGATTTTTTGACAAGCTTAATTCTATTTTTATAAATATCCTCTTATATCATATGCAAGCTTTTCCTCAACACTTATGAGATTTTTTGCAATATTTTTTGATTTTTCATCAGCTGCTCTGTACTTGTTCATATATCTTGATAATGACTTAACGCCCATGTTACATCCATCTGTTATAAGATCAGCAACCGTTGAGTCTGATTCATTTACTGCAAGCTTCACATTGGTTTTAAGCCATGTCATGCTTTTGGCCATAAGCGCTGGTTCTTTTCCGTTATCATGATAATCGTGCAGAAGCTCCTGTAGGTCGTACTTAATCTTCTCGTTCTCCTTCATACTTTTTTCAAGAGTTGTTTTAAGCTTGGAATCAGAAACATATTTCATTGATTCATCAAGTGATGAAATTCCCATTTTAACACCGGCATCACATTCTCTTAAGAGTCTAATAGTATCATTTTCAATCATTTTAATTATCCTTTCCAATAAGATTTGGATAATAGTATTATTAATCAAATCAGGCATAATATTCAGTAAAATTACAGGTTTTTTATAAAACGCATTTCAATTTTTTTCAGCATATTGGATTTGTTATAAACATTATTATAAACTTTTCTGTAATATTGTACTGCTTCGAATGCTTCTTTGGTATCCAGTACCTCATTGCTAAGCTGTGCCCGAAGCATGCTTTCAGTCAGCTTTTCAAATTCTGTATCAAGTATGTCCGGAAGCTTAACAACAGCATATTCCGAAAATTCAAGATACTGCATATTTCCTTTTTCAATGCCGCAGAATTTCAAAAGATCAAGTGTATACTTATAAGCAAATGTAATTGCTTTTTTCCTGTCATCACAGTTTAATTTTTTGCATTTGTCTCCTAGACAAATAATATGTCTTAAGATTATTATAATAATCGCAATAAGAAGAATAAAAAACAAAATCAGTATAATTTTTATGCTTAATTGTAACTTAGCTTTGTTTGGCTGTACAATCGCTGAAGTAACCACATTTTTATATTCGGAAGTTGAAAATGATGTTGTCTCTGATTTGGTTGTAAGAGAAATTTTTGATGTCGATTTTTTTGTTGTTTTCTTTGCAGTTTCAGTTGTTTTGGCTGTTGTTGCCTGCGTTTCTTCTTCGCCTATTGCAGTACCGGAGCCAGTAAACTCAAACGGCACCCAGCCTAAATTTTTAATATATATTTCAGCCCATGCATGAGCACGATTATCCTCAATTTTTATTTTATAGGAGCTGTTCTCCTGACGATTTTGGCTGTTAAAATCATCAGCAAGCAAAACATATCCATCGCAATATCTGGCAGGTATACCCGACATTCTTGCAAGAATAACTCCGGCAGTTGCAAAATGAACACAATATCCCTTTTTACTGTTAACAAGAAAATATTTAACAAAATCTTCACCTGAAGGTGTTCTGCCGGGATTTAAAGTATAAACTGCATGTTTACTAAGAAGTTCTTTTATATAAGTAAGCTTCTGATATATGTCAGCATCCGATTCAAGAACGGTTCCTTTTACAAATTTTTTGTAAACCTCGTTAAGACCGATTGTATTTTCCACCTTACAGTAATTTGAATATACATAGTCGGTGTATTCATCAAAATTATCGTTTATAGAATAATCAAGTCCTGATAAAACATCTGTTAAATTTGATTTTGAAAGCTGAAGCTTATTCACTTTAAAGCTGTAGCTTTTCTTATTTTCAAGAGAGATCTGGGTGTCATCTGTATAGGTTATTTTGCCATCCGGAATTGAAATATATGGAATATAGTTATATTTTTCCGCATCATATTCTGATGTAATATTCATATTTACATAGTGCATGTCATATCTTTCAAGGAAATAATTTGTCAGCATATTCTGTGGTATGTTATCGCCATCATAATAATTATCAACTTCTGCTGAATAATTATAAATATTATATTTATCAGACTCCGGAAAATCTGTCCATTCATTTTCCTTATAAACAGAGCCTGTGTATCCTTTAAGATATAGGTTTGTGTCTATTGCTCCATCTGTCTCAATAACAAGCTCGCACCTGTTTTTAAATCTTATACTGCTCATGGTTCCAAGCTTATGAGTATATGCTTTGAATTTATCAAATCCAAGTGAAGCTGAAAGTCTTTCAAGACTTTCTCCGAAATTATCAAATGAAAATTCATCTGCCGCAATTTTTAAATCAGAACGCATATTGTCAAGTTCATCAGAGCGCTTATAACCTGTCAGTGATGAAAATAGTGCAGTCAGAATGAAAATGATGCAGCATACTATAGTTATTACCATAACGGAAATGCCAGATGTATAATATTTTATTCCCGGTTTTGCAATAAACATATTGTTTTTACGGATAAAACCAGAACTTGTCCTTGAAAATTTCTGATAATAACCGCAATATTTTAGTGCAGCCAATGAAACCCAGTATATTATCAGCATAAATACATATATAATTTCCGGTGATTTTCCAAAATATAAACCTGTTTCCAGAATAGCAAAAGTAAAGATGAAGCTTAATAAAAAAACTGGTTCGCTATATATAAAATAACATACTACAACAGCAAGAATAAAAATTGTAAAAGCAAGAAAAATTTCAATGTATTCAGGATTCAGATTGTTAATTGTATAATACTCTCCGTAGCTTGGATATATATATTTATACACTATATTAAAAAGCATTCTGAATCCTGTTTTGAATTCATAGAAATTGTTATAAAGCAAAAAAATCCATAGTCCAAGGACAGGAAGAATTATCAGATGAAACTTTTTTGGAAGCATAAAAAGAAAAGTAAGTGCTGCAAAATACAAAAGCGAAAATATCTTTATTTCAGCTGTATCAATATTTAGTTCAAACATTGAAAAGAAAGAAAAAATCGTTCCGCAAAATCCCATAAGCGCTGCAAAAAT
Source organism: Ruminococcus sp. (assembly GCA_015066715.1). GTDB lineage: Bacteria > Bacillota > Clostridia > Oscillospirales > Ruminococcaceae > Porcipelethomonas. The sequence continues at coordinate 3,202 of SVNU01000099.1, forward strand.
AAGCGGCAGCCTATTCAGAATATTTTTTCTTTCCGGAACAGTAAGCTTTATATTATTTACAATTCTTATTTCGGCTGAAAATTTATTTTCTGTGTTCATTAATTCTTCCCTTCGTTTATTTTATTGAAAAACCGGCAAAAATGCCGGTTTTTTAATGTACTTTTGTCCATTTTTCAGTTAATGCAGCAAGCCTGTCAGGACTGATAGGTTTTTCAATAAAATCATTGATTCCTGCTTTTTCAAATTCTGTTCTTGCTTCTTCTGAAGTGTCACCTGTAAGTGCTATAATCGGAACATTTTCAAAATAGTCCCCTTCAAGCTTACGTACAGCAGATGTAAATTCTGTTCCGCTCATATGAGGCATAACATAGTCTGTAAAAATTATGTCATAATGTTTTTTCTTTAGCAACTCAAGAGCTTCTGCACCGTTTTCAGCGGTGTCCGCTTCCACATCAAGCATCTCAAGAATTTCCTTTGCAATCTCAAGATTGATTTCGGTATCATCAACGACAAGTGCAGTAAGTCCTTTCAATCCACTGAAATCATTTTCTTCATTATCTGTCTGCGATTCAGTTGCTTCAGCTTGATTAATTGTAAAGAAAAATTCTGTCCATTCACCGTATTCACTCGCAACCTCAAGCTGTCCACCCATAAGGGAAATAAGCTCTGAAGAAATTGAAAGCCCCATGCCTGTACCCTCTTTACCATGGTTTTTCTGGGTATCGACCTGTGAAAATGCTTTAAACAGCTTTCCAAGATCTTCTTCTTTTATGCCTTGTCCTGTATCTTTTACAGAATATCTGAGAGTATAGCCATTTTCATTAAAAGAAACTATTTTTATTGTAAGTCTTATTTCACCCTCATCAGTAAACTTAACAGCATTGTTTAAAAGATTAATCAGAATCTGCCTTATTCTCAAAGCATCACCAATAAGATTATCAGGCAGGTTTTCATCTATATCATAAACAAGCTTTATAGGTTTTTCTCCGATACGGTTTTCAATAATCATTCTTACATCGTCCAGAATCTGTCCGGAACTGTAAGGAGAATCAATTATCTCAAACTTTCCTGCTTCGAGCTTTGACATGTCAAGAACATCATTTAAAATTTGTACAAGTGCCTTGCCGGATGTCTGAATGTTTTTAAGGTACTTTTCCTGTTTTTCGTTCGGCTTGTCGTTGAGCAAAAGCTCTGTCATTCCTACAACAGCATTCATCGGTGTACGCATTTCATGTGAAACAACAGAAATAAACTTTGACTTTGACGCATTGGCATCCTCTGCCTTTTTCTTTTCTTTTCTTACCTGTTCAACAAGCTTTATATCCGGATTTTCGAGGGTAATGTAAAAAGCGAGAACCATCAGCGTCATACCAAGCCCTGCAAGAAGCAGTGTATAGTTTATTGCAGTAAGTACCGAAGCAATTATTTCTATAACTATAGCTGTAGTAATTGCTATCCTTTTTCTCGGATGAATATCCTTCAGATGAATTATTACATTGACAATGACATATGAAATAAATATAGCAATACTTGCAAAGATAATTTTTGCTCCTATTCCAGATTCATAATTGCCCTGTGGTGTTTCCACATAGGTAATAGGCGTTACAAAAATCAGAACTTCTGCAATTCCGACATAAAGGTTCATAATATATCTTACAATTCTGCCGGGCTTACTCAGAGTAACCTTGTTTATTTCTTCATGGATAAGGCAACATACATACTGACATATCAGATTCAGCGTCATCAGCATTGTACCAAGATAAAACCTGTGACATAAATTATTTACAGTTTTCGGTACAGTATCCATATTATTAACAGTGTAGATAGTTATACAGTCAAAAATAAGATGTACCATAAGTGAAATCAAAACTAAAGAAAAAAGCTTATGAAGAATGGTTTTTTCTCTTTTGGCTGTAAAGTAAACCACAGCCAAAAACGCCAGAACAATAATACATGCTATTTGCATTCGCAGTAAATGTACAACCATTTTCACTCCCCCTTATGTAAAGTAGATTTAAGTATTATTTTTTAATCCATTGTTTTGTTATCAAAGCAAGCTTATTAACATTAATAGGCTTTTGGATATAGTCGTTTATACCCGCTTTCTTAAATTCATTTATTGCATTGTCAGATACATCACCTGTAAGAGCAATTATTGGTATTTCTTTGCCTTCTTCCATGTATTCACGGGCTTTTACAGCAAATTCCGTGCCGCTCATTTCAGGCATTATATAGTCCGTAAAAATAATATCGTATTTATTATCAAAAAGCATTTCAATTGCATCCTGACCGCTTTCGGCGGTATCAGCATTAACACCAAGCATTTCAAATATTTCTCTTGCAATTTCAAGGTTTATATCTGTATCATCAACGACAAGTACACGTATACCCTTGATTTCCTCAAAGCTTTCTGTGTTATTTGTCACTTCTGCTTCTTTAGCAGCACCCTGTGAAATTGTAAAGAAAAATTCCGTCCATTGACCATATTCACTTGCAACCTCAAGCTGTCCGCCCATAAGTGAAATCAGTTCCGATGAAATTGACAAGCCCATTCCTGTGCCTTCTTTTCCCAAATTTTTCTTCAGGTCAACCTGCGTAAACGCCTGAAATAGTCTTGATAAATCCTCTTTTTTTACACCCATACCTGTGTCTTTGACAGAAAAACTGATATTATATCTGTCATTTTCATCGTTAATTACCTTAACTGTAAGTCTTATCTCACCGCTGTCAGTAAACTTAACAGCATTGTTCATGAGATTTATAAGAACCTGTCTTAATCTGAGACTGTCACCGTTTAATTTTTCAGGTATTGAATCATCAATATCATAAACAAGCTTTATCGGTTTTTCACCAATTCTGTTTTCAATAATCATCCTGATATCTTCAAAAAACAGCTCTGTACTATATGGCTGTTCGACAATTTCAAACTTTCCGGCTTCAAGCTTTGACATATCAAGCAGATCATTTAAAATTGTAACAAGAGCATCACCGGAATTCTTGATATTTGTAAGATATTTTATCTGTTCATCATCAAGGTTTGTACTCTTACTCAGAAGAAGCTCGGTCATACCGACTATCGCATTCATAGGTGTTCTTATTTCATGGGAAACAACTGATACAAATTTCGATTTGGATTCACTGATTTTTTCTACCTTGTGCTTTTCACTTCGTATCTGCTCAACCAGCTTTATATCCGGGTTTTCCAATATAATGTAAAAACAAACTGCCTCAAGAGTAAGTCCGAGTCCGGCAATAAGCATTGACATATCAACAGCGGTAATTATTGTTGTAATAACTTCAATGATAATCACCATTACTATAGCCATACGTTTTTTTGGATGAATGTACTTATAGTTACGAATGATATTAAATATTATATGAAGTAAAAATAATGGTATGCTTATATATATAACTACTGCTGCCGTACCGATTTCATAATTTCCTTTCGGGCATTCCTGATATTCAACCGGTGCCAGTAAAATTATTACTTCCGCAACAACAAAGAAAACATTTATTACACGACGTATCAAATTGTACAGAACTGAATGCTTCCTGTAATTGGTTTCTTCATCTATCATGAAAGCAATGTACAAATAAAACAGAAATATGGTCAGCAGCATCGTCCCGACAAATATACGATGACACGTGTCATTAAGCCATTTCGGAACCTTATCGAGATTATTAACAGTATAGACAGTTATTGCATCAAAGACAAGATGTACTTCAAGCGAAATAATCAGACATGAGAAAACTTTGTGAAGTCTTGTTTTGGGTCTTTTGGCAGAGAAATAAACAAAAGCTATGAATGCCAGAATAACAAAGCATGCCGCTTCCATTCGCAAAGTATTCCTTATCATCATAGGAGTCATATTTTTTTTCACCTTTTTTCTTAATGCTGTGTAACATTTTTAACAATTATTTGTTATTCTTTAATTATACATCATTTTTAGTTGTTTGTCAATTTTACTGAATTGTTAAAGTTCAAAACAGGGTATAATCTGCGTATTTATACAGATTACACCCCATATATAATATACGCACTAATTTATATTGTCAAAAGCAATAATCATCCTATTTTTGTAAGTTTTATAGCTGAAAGTGTGGTATTGCATGAATCCTGACCGCCAACAAGAAATTCTATTGAAGCATTTTCATCAGTTCCGGAGCAGGTAAATTCCTGTGAGTAATGAAGCTTTTCCGAGCCTGTTGTAACAGTATCAGTAAAGTACACATCAGCACCTGTTATTCTGAAAGTCATATCAAATTCCTTGGCTGCTGTATAATCAAATTCAAGCCTGTATTCACCGTCTTTTTTCAGACCTATACCGGAAAGAACAGCTTTGATATCTTCAGCGCTGCTTCCGCCTGTCACTGTATTAATCCAGAATGACTTGTCATATCCCACATAATGTGCCGCATTTGCACCGCTTGCGGTATTTATTGCAATATCATATACAGCATCTGCTGCAACGTCAAGACCAATCTGACTTGATTCGATACCAAGTACCTGACAGATTTTGTCAGCAAGAACATATGCACTGTTCTGCTGTGTCTTTTCTGAAGGATGCCAGTCAGCGCCGTATCCGTCAGCCTGTGTATGCATTACAGACTGATAGAATGTAACATCTTCATCTCCTGTTTCTTCCTTGTATTTATCCACTGCGTCTGAAACATATTCATAAATATTTTCAAAATCCATTGTACCTAAAGTACAGATAATCTTTGCATCTGCATTTTTCTCACGTACAGTTTTAAGGAACGCAACATATCCTTCAATAAATTCTGCAGCACGTTCTTCACGGTTCGCATTACTGCCTGCTGTTATATAGCTTGAGTCGTTTGTACCGAGATTTATAACAACAACATCATTCTTATGATTTTCAAAATCCCAGCTTTCAGCATAGCCATTCTGCTTGCTTGCGACTTCATAGCAATCAGGAATGAGCGAATCAGTATTTCTGTCACCGCTTGTGTATCCTGAAATTATACCATGTCCGCTGTAGCATACTGCGTTATAGTCAGCACCAAGCTGTTTTGCTGTAAGATATGCATATGACTTTGTAAAGTTTTCGGTAGTCGTCTTGAATGATTCACCATTGCCGGAAGCTTCAACACCATAAGCGCATGTAATGGAGTCACCGATAAATTCAATGCAAAGGTCATTCTTAGCTGTTGGTTTTACAGGGTGTTTAAGATTTGATTCGAGATTTACTGCATTAACGCCGATTGCACCATACATAGCCTCTGAAACCATTATTACCTTAACTGTGCTGTTAAGAGCATATGTCGGAACGTCGACCATTGGTTCTTTGTGAAGTTGGAGTGTAATTTTTTCTTCTGCCTTGGAAAGAGTACTGTCCTTTACAAGTTCATCATCAACATATATCTGATATCTTGGGCGGAAATCTTCACCATTATTTATACATTCATCACCTGCAAGAACAATTTCTGCCACAGTACCTGAAACTGTAAATTCAACGGCTGAACCACTCTGGACAAGCCATGTAA
>SVNU01000100.1 GCA_015066715.1 Ruminococcus sp.
TACAGGTAGGGTTTATAGATAGTTATGAGAGAACATCAGTACTTGACCCTAAGTTAACCCCAAGTGCAAGTAGTAAAGGTGATATCCTTGAAGATTATACATATTCCCAGTTTAAGATGGCAGACCACTCATTATTATACGGCACTCCAAATAAGATAGGTGAATACAAGGTAGGCGGTACAACATATGATATAACAGTACCAGACCTTAGTAGTTTATTTGTAAGTGATATCTTTATAATTCCGAACGCAACCGTCCAAGACCTCAAATAATATTGACAAATTGTATTGCATTACCAAATAACTCCTGTAAAATCACAGTGAATATTTTAGTAAAAACAGGGAGTTATTTGGCAGAGCAATACAAGTGTTTTTCGACACGTTTCACACTATATTTATATCAAGTAATAAGTATAGTACTTAATAACTCCTGTGTAAAATTACAGTAAATATTTCAGTAAAAAACAGAGAGTTATCTGGCAGAGCAATACAAGTGTTTTTCGACATGTTTCACACTATTTTTTTATCTAGAAATATGTATAGTACAAACAACAAAATAGCTTTTAACATAAGAGACGGAATGTCTCTTATTTTTTTGTTCACATCAAGTTAAAATATTTTCTTTGAAAATCGTATGGATTTTCACGGCGTATGCTAAAGTTCATAGCATTAATTAAAAATGAACATTAAAAAAATTCTCAACTTGCATTTTTGATTTGATTTTAAAGAGCGTGTGAGCAAAATTTTTATCATTTGTCAATAGACATTAAAAGATACAAGAACATGACATAAAATCAAATCATGAAAAATACAAGGAGGGCTTTAAAATGAAAAAAGCTGTTTTTGAAGAAAAATTGATAATCAAATGTGGAAGACACCGTACGCACATCAAGGATAATTTAGTTCCTGTTGTTAATAGAAATCCCAATAAGCCGATACAAAAAAGATTAATCGGCAAAAGTAAGTATGAGGAAAGCAATTACAAAAAGCGAAATATAATAAGAAAATGTGTCATACAGCAAATGTGCTACAACAGCTTTGAACTGGAAAAAATGTCGTTTGTCACATTTACATTTGACCCGAAAAAAGCTGATGAGCATGTGGTTAAGGATTTGAATTATGTGCAAAATCAGTTTAGAAAGTTTATCAGACGTATGAATTATCAGTATGATGATTTTGAGTATGTAACAGTATTTGCAAGACAGAAAAAAGGAAACTGGCATTTTCATATGATATGCAATATAGATGGCAGTATAAGCGAAAATGAATTAGTAGAATTATGGCGGTATGGCTCTGTTGAAATAAGACTGCTTGAAGACAAGGGCAATCTGGATAAAAGAATCCGATACATGCAAAATAATATGCTTGGAGTTAAAAACGAGCTAAAAGGCAAAAAAGGATATCTGGCATCAAAAAATGCTAAAGCGGATAAAATTATTGACCTGAATAAGCTGTGTGAAGAAAATCCGGAAGAAGTTGAAAAAATCGCAAATAAAATAATGCAAAGCCTTAGAGTAAACAAAATGTACAATGTAGATAAAGAAATCGGAATTATGAAACAGTATAAAAATGATAATTCGGATGAGATAGAAAGTTACGTGGAGTTTGGCGAGGAACTGACAAAGGAACTTATTGATAAAGGCTACACGCATTTAAAATACAAGCAGGAGGTTTATTCAGTGGATGCCGTATTTGCTGAATACTTCCCACCCATTAAAACTGCAACACTCAAAACAAAAAAGACAAACAAAAAATAAAAGTCCTGTTTTACACAAAAACAACCGCATTTCAGACATGAAATGTATATATACATAACTCCTCCCAAAGCTGAGGTTAAAATATAGCTCTGTCAAGGCGTGTTGTTTGGAGTTCACATCATTCCTCTGAAAGTTCACGGCGGTTGCATACACATTTTCATATGTATTGTCATCATATAAAAAAGGAGGAAGCCTTAAAACAAATAAAACTTTCACACAAATTTCAGAAAACGCACGCACAGTTCTTTTGTGTCAGCGTTCCAATGTGACAGGTGTTTGTTTTATGGCTAAAAGAACTATGAACGAAATTATGATGGCAATATTCCAGGTTTTAAAACAGGATAACAAGATAAGTGAAAATGAGTATGCCAGACTTGTTGAATTATTAAGGAAAGGAGCGTAAATCATATGTATAATGAGGATTTTAACAAAGCATACAGAGTGGTGACATATAACCGTTGTTCAACAGATATGCAGGAGGACTCTTTAAATGTACAGGTTATGGAAAGTCTGGAGGTATGCAAAAAATATGAATGGACTGTGGTTAAGCAATATGTGGAACTGGAATCCGGCACTTCAACTGAAAACCGTTCTCAGTACAATGAAATGATGGACGATATGGAAAAGGATATTTATGATGTAATTGTCATAAAAAGCCTTGACAGACTTATGAGAAATATGCTTGACTGGTGCTTTTTTATTCAGAAGCTTAATAATTACGGTAAAAAGTTGTTTATTTATATGGAGAATAAATTTTATGACATTGAAAAAGATGATTTTATGTCAACGATTGAAATGCTTCTGCACAGCCAGTTCAGTAAAAATCTGTCAAACAAAATCAAGCGTAGCCACAGAACGAGACAGGAGCATAAGTCTGGATATAATATAACCTGTAAAATCTTCGGATGGGATAAGGTGGCAAAAGATGAATACATAATAAACGAGGAAGAAGCATTTTATTACAGATATGCCTTACAGCTGTGCCGTGAAGGATACGGTTTTTACAGGATTGCAAGAACATTGTATGAAATGGGTGCAAGAAATTCAAAAGGGAAAATGATAGATTCTTCTGTGTGGCAACAAATGTGTTTATCTCCTCGTGCATATGGCTGTGTTGTACTGCATAAAGAGGAAAAAGTATTTAATTCCAAAAAGAGAATAAAAATGCCGGAGGAAGAATGGGTATATTGTGAAAATGCACTTCCGCCTATTATATCAAAGCAAGAGCATGAAGAAATTGTTGCGATTATAAAAAGTCATGAAAAAAACATGAATTACAACAGATATCATGGTAAATATCCATTGAGCAGTAAAATTGTTTGCGGTATATGCGGTTCAACATATCACCGCATACAAAAGGCACATAAAAAGCGAAACTATTGTACTAAATCCTGGATATGTCAGCGAGCTTACAGGGAGGGCAGAACAAGAAACAACAATGTAGAAAATATGGGCTGTGACGGTGAAAATATTGGCGAAGAAAAGCTGTTGAACTTGATTGAGGAAACATCGGAAAAGTTCTTTACTTCCCTGTTGACTGAAGATAACAATATTATAGAACGATGTTTATCAATGATAAATTCTACTTTAAATGAAAATGATGGACTTAATAAACTGGAACAGCTGAAAAAAGAACTGAAAAAGCAGTGTGCAAAAAAGGACAAGCTTTTTGATAAGCTTACAGATGGTATTATTTCTGATGATGAATTTAAGAGATACAATGAAAAGCTGAAAAAAAGCATATCAGACCTTGAACAGCAAATAAAACTGTCAGAAGCTAATACAAGTACTCTCCTGGGGAATAAGGAACGGCTTGAAATGATAAAAGATGAACTTTTCACAGGTGATATAATAAAGCGTGCCATGGGGCAATGTGCACTTGATAAAATTGATAAGATTATTGTAAATAATGATGGAACAATTACAATTAATTATAACAAGGATAAGATTTTAGGTTTACTTCCATTATGTGAAGCCGACAATATGAATTTTGATGACAGCGAATATTCTGTTACTGTTGTTTATGATGGAACCACAAAACTTAAAATGCGTACCACATATGAAAAACAGGAACTTATAAAACTTATAAGGCAGTATCCCGATTTGACATATGAACAGTATGCCGAGAAGCTTGGAAATGGGGTTAGCAAAAATAATGTTGTAAGCAGAATACATAATCTTATGAAGCATAATATAATAAAAAGAAATGAAGATAAAACATTGTCGGTTATAGGCGAACTTGAATAAAACAATAAGGAACAGAGATTTGTATAGTATTCTCTGTTCCTTTTTATGTAATAGCTTTATTATTCTGCTTTGCAATTTTTAGGTCAATTATCATGGTGACCGAAACACAGGCACGAAAACGACCTGAGTTCCTAAAAATGATACGACAGTGCAGAAAGAAAAAAATCGACCTTGTGATAACAAAATCAATTTCAAGATTCGCCCGAAACACGGTGGACTGCATCGAGTATGTAAGAGAACTGAAAAATTTAGGAATAGGTGTTATCTTTGAGAAGGAAAACATCAACACGCTGACAATGACTTCGGAATTTATGATTTCACTTTATGGCTCATTCGCCCAAGCCGAAAGTGAGTCGATAAGCAAAAATGTCACCTGGGGTATGCAGAAAGCCTATGTCGAGGGCAAGGTTGCAATACAGTATTCAAAGCTTCTGGGATACAAAAAGGGTAAGGATAACAAACCCGAAATCGTACCCGAAGAAGCGGAAACCATAAAGCTGATTTACGAACTTTTCCTTGACGGATACAGTATGACAAAAATTAAGAAAGCCCTTGAAAGCAAAGGAATTCTGACCGCTATGGGCAAAACTGTATGGAACGAGTCACTTGTAAAAAGCATTCTGCAGAATGAAAAATATGTGGGTGATGTTCTTCTCCAAAAGACCTTTACTACCGATTGCATTTCAAAAAAAGTTGTGAAAAATAACGGTGAAAGACCGATGTACTTAATATCAAATCATCATGAACCGATAATTGACAGGGATACCTTTAACAGAGCCGCACAGGAGCTCGCACGACGCTCAAGTAAAAGAAAAATAAGTGATAAAACAAAAACCGAACAGGGCAAATATTCAAGTAAATATGCACTTTCGGAACTGCTTATCTGTGGCAAATGCGGTACACCTTACAGGCGGCAGATGTGGACTTCCAATGGCGAAAGATACGCAGTATGGCGGTGCATAAGCCGTCTTAATCACGGAGAACGATACTGCAAAGGTTCGCCCACAGTCCACGAAATACCGCTTCACAGGGCGATTTTAAAGGCTGTAAACGAGTACCTCGGCTGCAGAGATGAGATTGCAAAAATTCTAAAAGCCAACATCGGAACGGTTATGGAATGCAAAAATGGTCAGGAAATTTTAAACCTTAAAAATCGGCTGAAGGAACTCGATAAGGCACGAAATGATCTGATAACGCTCATAACAAGCGGTGCCTGTGCCGAGGATACGCTGGACAAAGAATTTATGAAAATTCATGACGAAGAAAAAGAAATAAATGAAAAGCTGTCAGAGCTTCAGAAAAGCATAAAAATTTCAGAGGACACCCAAAGCAAAATTGACTCGGCTATGCAGACGATAAGCAACGAGAATTTTCAGCTTGACATATTCGATGATGTCATAATCAGAAAGCTGATTGAATGTGTGAGAGTGATTTCAGGTGATACGGTTCAAATAATTTTTAAGGGCGAAATTGAAGTGATGGCAAAAATTGAAAAATAAGAACAAAGCGACTTGCAGTGCAGGTCGCTTTTTGAATGGAGGCAGATAGCTTGTCAGAAAAATATGACGGAATAAAAACACAAAAGTTCGGGGTTGAAATTGAGTGTACAGGCTTGATGAGAAGCTCTGCAGCAAAGGCAATTTCAAAGGTTTTAGGCAGCAAGCCTGAGCATGTCGGCGGAAGTTACGACAAGTACACTATCCGTGACAGTAAAGACAGAAAATGGTCGGTTGTTTACGATTCAAGCATACGCTGTGTCAACAGAAGTGGTGTCATATCGTCAAGAGATTACGCTGTTGAAATTGTAACTCCTGTGCTTGAATATGAGGATATAGAACTGCTTCAGGAAGTGGTAAGGGCTGTGAGAAAAGCCGGAGGTGTTACCGGTGCTGAGTATATGTCGGGAATTCACATACATATTGACGGCAGTCCGTATACAGCACAGAGCCTGAGAAACCTTGTGAACATTTTTGCAAGTAAGGAGAATTTCCTGTTTGATGTTCTTCAGGTGTCACCAATGAGGGAAACCTACTGCCAGAAGGTTGACAGGGATTTTCTTGAAAAGCTTAATAAACAAAAGCCGAAAAATCTTGAAGAAATCAAGAAGCTGTGGTACAAAGGAAATACAGATGAGGTTTACAGACACTACTCAAACACAAGATACAGGGCACTTAATCTGCACAGCTTTTTTTCAGACGGTCATTGGGAAATGAGAGCCTGCAACAGTTCACTTCATGCAGGTGTCATAAGGTCATATGTGGTGCTTGCACTTGCGATAAGCAATGCGGCACTTACAAGAAAATTCTGCTCCCCGAATATTTCAGAGAGTGATAACCTCAGATACAGCTGCAGAGTGTGGCTGATTAATCTTGGCTTAAACGGAGAGGAATTCAAGAACTGCAGAAAACACTTGATTTCACACCTTGACGGATGTATTTCATGGCGTCATCCCGAAGATGCAATTAAGCAAAGAGAAAGGCTAAAACAGGAACGAAACGCCCAACATGAGCAAATGTCAGAGCCGACAAGCGAGTTTGAGGAACAGGTAGAGGTTGTACCCACTCAAGAGGAACAAGCCGAAAATGAACAGGAATTTGAAGAACAGCAAAACATAGGATTTACAATGTCGATGTAAGGAGAAAAATTATGAGTAACAAAATTTTATACGCAGCCTACGGTTCAAACATTAATCTGAAGCAAATGTCATACAGATGTCCCAACTCGGAGGTTGCAGGAACTGCAATGCTGAAAGGCTATGAGTTGCAGTTCAGACACCATGCAACAGTAGAACCGGAGGAAAACAGTGAAGTTCCGATTCTGCTGTGGGAACTGGATAAAATGGATGAAAGCATTCTTGACAAATACGAGGGCTGGCCCAAATATTACATAAAAGAAAACGTGACGGTTGAGCTTAACGGTGAGGAAGTCGAAGCAATGATTTATATCATGAACGGCAACCGACCGATTGAAACTCCATCAGTCAGCTACTACGACACGATTGAACAGGGCTATAAAGAAAACGGACTGGACTTGAAATACCTTGAAACTGCACTTGCAAATGCAATCCAGTCGGAAGTCCTTGAAGCCGAAGAAAAAATGCAGTTTGGAATGGAGATGTATTAATGCTGTACCACGGATTTTATATAAATATTCTTCCTCTGAAGAATATTCAAAGGGAGAAAAAGGACGGAACCGTTACGGAATGTGACGGCTTTCAGATTGAGATTTTTTCGGACAGCTCCAAAGAAATTCTGCTTGACAGCTTCACAGCGGCAGTCGGTTTCGAAATTCTGAAAAATGATATTTCAGATGCAGAAGAATTTGCAAGGGATGTTGTTGAGGTTGAGGAAAAGAAATATTTGAAGATGATGTAATGATGAAGATTTAATTTGCATTTAAATATAAAAAACAGCATTTGCTACCTTATTTAATCTTTAATTCGACCAATTTTGACATTAAAATGGTTATTTTTGACATTTACGTGTTGCAATGGATTTTTTGTGGTATAATATGCTTAGAGTTACCATGCTTATTTTATGCTCATTTTTATTTTGTTTCTTGGGTGTTTGACAGAAAGAATTTCTTTTTGTTTAGCCATTGCAACATGAGTATAAATTTGAGTGGTTGTTATGGAACTGTGCCCTAAAATCTTTTGTATGTAACGAATATCAACATCTTCATCGAGAAGCAGGGTTGCAAACGAATGTCTGAACATGTGTGGCGTAATATGCATATCATAGCCTGTCATTTCAGTATATTTGCAGATGATTTCACGTACAGACTGTTCGGATAGACGCTTATGAAGTTTATTGACAAAGAAGAAATTACATGCCTGGATATCTTCATAAAAGAGATCATAATAACTCTGAAGTGATTTTAAAACATCAGGATTTTCAATTTGAATCATACGTTCCTTTGAACCTTTTCCAAAAATTTTAATACAGTGATTTCTGAGATCAACGGAAGAAGGAGTAAGATTACATATTTCGGAAACTCTGGCTCCGGTTGCAAAAAGTATTTCAAGAACAGCAATGTCACGGGCTGTCTGTCTTTTCGTGTAATCGGTTTGAGCTTTAGCATGAGTATTGTAGGCAGACGAAAGCATACCGGCAATCACATTCACAGGTATTGTTTTCGGAAGTATTACCGGCTCCTTAAATGAGATATCAATTTTGTTGAATGGATTTATTTCGATAATTTCTTCAACCAGAAGGTAGTGTGTAAAGGCTTTTAAAGATGCTATTTTTCTTTTGACTGTTTTAGGTTTGAAGCATATATGGAGCTGATCGATATAACGGCAGATGGCATCTTTGGAATATGTGTTCTGTGTAATTTCGGCAAATTGTCTCAGGTCTATGCTGTAAGCTTTGATTGTTTTGTAATTCAGAGCTTTTCGGTTTTTGCAGTGATTGAGGAATTGCTGTATCAGTAAATTTAAATTTATCATCGTATATGACTCCTTAAAGTATTGATATGTATTATTATATATTGTTATGCGAATTTTGTCGAATATGGTGATATTAATTATATATATTGGTGTTGGTTGGATAAGCTTCTATAAGTTATGAAAATCAACCCCAGATAACTCTTTATTATCGGAGGAGA
>SVNU01000101.1 GCA_015066715.1 Ruminococcus sp.
GATTTTCGCTCACTGCGGTGAGCGACCAAAGGCTCTGCCTTTGGATTCCGCCAGCATTTTTGAAAAATTGCTGGACCAAAAAACTTTTAGTTCAAAAATCCTTAAAGGACTTTTTCGACAAACTGAAATGCGCCTCTGTTTTTACAGAGACGCATTTTTTAGTTTGACTTATCAGCAGCCACAGCCGCAGTTGTCGTTGCAGCCACAGCCGCAGTTGTTGGATGAATTATTGCTTCCGCATCCGCCGCAGCAGAAGAAGATGAGAATTAAGATAATGATCCACCAACAATTGTTTCCTGAAAATCCACACATAAATAGCAACTCCTTAAAATAAAATGTATTGAAACGAATTTGTTTTTTAATCCGTTTCATAGTACATAATATGTCAGCGCCAAAAATGTGTTACAAAATCCGGAAAAATTATTTGTGAACAGCTGCCATAATTGAAAACTTATCATTTTCAAATGAAATCTTTATTCTTTCTCCTCTGGAAACCTTTCCTTCAAGAAGATTCTGTGATATAAGATTTTCTATTTTTTCGGAAATCTGACGTTTTAAATATCTTGCTCCGTATTTTTTTACCTCCTGCTCATCAATAAGTGCGTCTGCCGCCTTCTGAGAGAATTCAAGCTCTATGCCGATTTTGTGAGCCCTTGCATTAAGCTCATTCAGAAGCTTGCGGATTATCATTCTGATATGCGACCTTTCCAGCGGAGTGAAAACAATAATATCATCAAGCCTGTTTATCAGCTCCGGCTTCATTTGTTTTTTAAGCTCTGATTTCACTCTCTTTTCGGTATCTGCTGCATCTGATTCACCAAACCCCAATCGTACGCTTTCGCCCATAAGCTCTGAACCGATATTTGATGTAAGAATTATAAGAGTATTTTTAAAGCTTACCTTTCTTCCTTTTGAATCGGTAAGAACGCCGTCCTCAAGAACCTGAAGCAGAATGTTCATTATTTCCGGATGAGCCTTTTCAATCTCGTCAAAGAGGATAACGCTGTAAGGATGCCTTCTTATCCTGTCGGTAAGAGGATTGCTCTCGTCAAAGCCGGCATATCCCGGAGGAGCGCCGATAAGCTTTGAAACAGTATGTTTTTCCATATATTCGGACATGTCTATTTTTATAAGATTGCGTTCACTGTCAAAGACCGCTTCGGCAATTGCACGGGAAAATTCTGTTTTACCGACTCCGGTAGGGCCCATAAACAAAAATGAACCGATTGGTCTGCTCTGTTCTTTAAGCCCTGTACGGCTTCGTCTTATCGCCTGGGAAACAGACACAACAGCTTTTGTCTGTCCGATTATTCTTTTTTCAAGAACATTTTCAAGAGTAAGCAGACGCTGCTGTTCATCCTTTGAGATACTGCTTACGGGAATACCCGTCCATTCGGAAACAACATCTGCCGTATCTTCAGCGGTAAGCCTTACAGGTGAGATGTTTTCATTCTGTTTTACAGTAAATTTCTTTCTCACATCCTCAAGGGTTTTGCATTCGTCGAAAATATCAGGATGTGTATCCTTCTGAAGTTCAGCTAAATTGCGGATATGACGTATTTTTCTTCTTGATGCAGCTTCATCTATAATATCAATAGCTTTGTCAGGCAGAAATCTGTCGTTTATATATCGCACAGAAAGACTCACCGCCGATTTGATAACATCCTCCGGAATTATTACATTATGGAATTCTTCATAGCTTTTCTTTACGCCGCTCAGAATTTCGACAGTCTGCATTTCAGTTGGTTCTTCAATCAGAACAGGCTGAAATCTGCGTTCGAGAGCGGCATCCTTTTCAATGTGTTTTCTGTATTCTTCAAGAGTTGTAGCGCCTATTATCTGTATTTCACCTCTTGCAAGCTGGGGCTTGATAATATTTGCGGCGTCAATAGCACCTTCTGCCGCACCAGCACCGACAATAGTATGAATTTCATCTATGAAAAGTATGACATTTCCGATTGCGGTAACCTCTTTAATGCATGCCTTTATGCGTTCTTCAAAATCACCCCTGTATTTTGCACCTGCAAGCATTGATGTCAGGTCAAGGGAAAATATGTTTTTGTTTTTAAGCTCATTCGGGACATTACCGCTTACAAAAAGTGCGGCAAGACCTTCGGCAATTGCTGTTTTTCCAACTCCTGCTTCACCTATAAGACAGGGATTGTTTTTTGTACGCCTTGCAAGAATCTGAAGAACACGTTCAATTTCCTTTTCACGTCCTATAAGCTTATCATGATTTTTTTCGAGAGCTTCCTCTGTAAGGCTTTTTCCGTATTTATAAAGCGTCGGCATTTGCTTGCGGTCAGGCTGAGTGTATACCGGTATATCACCGGCAGCTGAACCTGTATAAACTCCTGCGCAGTCATTATAAAGTCTTGCAGGATTTGCACCCATTGCACGAAGAAATGTTACTGCACCGCATCCGGGTTCTTTCAAAATCATCATAAATACATGCTCAGTTCCCACAAGCTTTGTACCAGATGATTCCGCAAGTGATGAAGCACCGCTGAGAACACGCCGCAGTGCAGGAGTGAAGTTATCATATGACAGATTTGTTTTTTCGCCCTGACCCACAAAAAGTATAAGCTGTTCGTATATGTCATCGGCCTTTATGCTGCTTGATTTTAAAACAGAAGCGGCTACATTTCCGCCCTCCTGCAGGAAACCGAGTATTACGTGCTCTGTCCCGACATAGGTATGCCCGAGCTGAGAGGCAGCTTCAATTGCTGTGTCTATGGAATTTACCGCACGTCTTGTAAACATTTCAAAATTACCGTTCATATATTCTGCCGTACCTTTCACAAATATTTATTACAACATCGCCGTAGCAATGATTTAACCTATAATAGTATGCCACAAACTGTATGCGATATATGTCATATTGTGATAAGGAGAATTTATTTTTATTCTTTGCAAATATGATAAAAGAGAAGGACGTAAATAAGTTTATACATAGTGGGATTTTTACTCTGAGGTTACTTGGTGTCGTATGAATATAAAATAGATGACAAGTAAATCTTCGTGTGTAAAAATATCGGGTTTACTCAAAGTAAACCCGATATGTTCTGCCGAGATCATTCGGCTGTCTTGTGACTATGAAATTGATGAATAGTAAGTGATCGAGTATAAAAGAAAACCGCTCCCCAAAAATGAGAAGCGATTCGCACCCCAAGGGCACTTCCTTCGGGCGTCCTCCGAGGTCACTCGGTGTCTTATGACTATAAAATAGATGAAAGGTAAATGGTCGTGCCTAAACCAGCGTGACGTGCCAGTGTTTCATCAAATCTTTGATTTGAATTGAAACACAAATGCCATGGTGCTGGACCCATACCGCGATTTACTTTAGTTGTAAATGTTACTAAACATCGCGAAGTTTATTTTATGGTCGTGCATAAAAATATCGGGTTTACTCAAAGTAAACCCGATATTGTTCTGCCGGGAACACCCGGCTGGTGCCGCTGACCGGACTTGAACCGGTACGATATTGCTACCGAGGGATTTTAAGTCCCTTGTGTCTGCCTATTCCACCACAGCGGCGTTATTGAAAATAAATTATATCTGATTGTTTTACAACCATGATAACATTTATATTATACAGCATCTTTTTCCATTTGTCAATACTTTTTTAAAATAATAAAAAAATATAACATAAAAAGATAAATTAAAAGCAGCCGTACAGTACAGCTGCTTTTAATCTTATTTTGCATAAATCTGATCGTCATACTTATAGAGAATAAGTGTAACATTTAAGTTTCCGTTGCGAGTTCTGATTCTGTCGATAAACTGTTTCTGATCAATGTCGTTTTTAAGCTCAATAGCATAAACCAGATCAAACAGTGTACCGAAGTCAACAGTCTTAACTCTCTGAAGTCTCCAGTTTGTTGTGCTTGCGTCAAGCAGGTCATCGAAAAGCCCCTGATAGTTAAGATTTTCAGGAACAGTAATTTTAAGAGTCATTGAAGATGTCTTAGGAGCACCGAACTGACGGTTGGTGAGGAGAATAATAAATATTGCAAAAAGAATAATAAAGAGAGCGGCAAATGCAACGTATCCGAGACCACATGCAACTCCGACTGCCATTGAGAAGAATATGTATGCCATATCTTTTGGGTTGCCTGCTTCACTTCTGAATCTTACAAGTGAGAATGCACCGGCAAGACCGAAAGCTTTTGCTGTATCATTGATGAGAAGAATAATTACAGTAACAATCGCAGGGAGCATTACCATTGACATTACGAGGTTTCTGCTGTAGGTTTCATTTTTATGTGTTTTTAAGTAGAGGGCTGCAATAGCAAGACTGAGAATAATAGCTGAAACAATGCAGATTAAAAATTCTGAAAAGCCTGCCCATCCTGTGAGGCTGTCTGAATTTGTCAGAATGGAATTAAAAATGTTACGCATAGATATTTACTCCTTTTTCATTTAAAATATTGTCTTTTACGAAACTTCTGTAAGCTCTGCCATATTTGGAGAAGCTTGTTTTGTAGATGCCAAGCTGGGAGAGTGCTTCACTCAGCCAGAGAGGAATTGAATCGGTAATTTTGATTTCCATTAGACGCTGGTCAGCTTTGATTATCTGTCTGCCGTAGCTTTCATTACCAAGTGAGAGGTCATACCTTCTGTCGGTAATATTTCTGTCAAATGTAAGGCGGAAATCCTTGTTGTCCTTACCAAAGAAAGCCATACGCTGATAGCTTATGTATTGTGCCGGCGAAATCGGGTAATTATTTCTGAATATGTCAATTTCATCAAGAACCTGATTGTCGAGATACTTTTCAGTAATAGGTCTGATGCCGGTTTTAAGATAAATCTCAGCCTCCTTGCGTGTCATTGAAAGACGACGCTTTGTAACAATGCCTCCGATTTTCTTTTTTATTTCAACATACACCTTGTCATCAGGGCCGGCAGGGGAGAAGTAGCTTCTTACTCTCAGCTTTTCCTTGTAATAAGGTTTAGCGAGGGATTCTCTGATAAGAAAGCTGTCAGGAGTATCATAATAGATATTATAGATACCGTATTCCTTTCCGCCTACACAGTATTTGTCCGGCTCCATATATAAATCAATCACCTTGAGAAGCTCATTGAACTGATTCATATTAAGGAGAAACTTGACTTCTTTTCTTTTAAATGTTTTAATAGCCATATTAAGTATACCTGATTTGTATCAGGTTTCCTCCTTTCAAATTCATTGATTATATAATACAAATTCTTTCTTAAATTAATCTTAAATTTTACAGAGAATATATAATTTTTATATTTAATTTTCAAGAAAAAGTATAGGGCAGTAAAGTCGAAAAAAGTCTGTTTTTGTATTATAATAGTATATATACATATGGAAAAAATACAAAAAAATTATTTTTTAAATATAAATTTAAGATTATTTTAAGATTGCTCAAATATAATAATGCTTGTAAGGAAAAGAAATATTTAAGGCAAAAACAGCACAGATACGTCTTTATTATAAAGACACTTGCTCTGGGTCTGTGCGTTATTACCTTAAATGTTCGGAAGAATTACTAAAATTATTAAAATTCAGGGAGATGGTGTTAATGTCAAAGATTAAAAATCTTCGTAAAGTTTTGTCAGCTATTACAGCTTCAGCACTTGTAATCGGCGGTATCGGATTAAACTCTGCCGTTGTTCCGGAAATGAACACAGTTTCAGCTGCAACAGCAGGCGATCTTAATACAGATGACTCTGTAAACATTGCAGACGTTGTACTTTTACAGCAGTATTTATTAAATAAGGCTGAAATTTCAGCAGATGTAAATGCTGATCTTACCGGTGATGGAAAGGTTAACGTATTCGATTTTGTTCAGCTCAAGAGAAATGTAATTGATTCAATGGGAACAGTTGAACCTGAGCCGGAACCAACAGAAAATACAATTGTTCTTGCTGATGCAGGCATCACATTTACAGGTACAGGCGCAATACTCAGCGATGACCTTAAGACAATTACAATTTCTGAACCTGGTACATATATCGTAACAGGCGAAATGACAGGCGGTCAGATTGTTGTAGATGTTGACAAGACAACTTATGTTGACGGTGAGGTTGAGCTTTCACTTGAAGGTATGAGCCTTACAAATACAGCTGATTCACCTATTTACGTTGCTTCAATTGACGGTGAATGTATAATCACAGCCAAGAAGAATACAGAAAACACCGTATCAGACGGTACATCATATACAAATGCCGATGAGGGCGAAGGTGCTATTTATGCCTGCGACGATCTCAAGATTAAGGGTAAGGGTACACTCAATGTAAACGGTAACTGCGGTGACGGTATCGTTTGTAAGAATGACCTCAAGGTGTTTAATGGTACTGTTAATGTAACTGCAGTTGATGATGGTCTCAGAGGTAAGGATTCAGTTAAGATTGGTGACGCTGATGATACAGAATTCGATAACCTTAATGTAACAATCAAAACTTCGGCAGGTGACGGTATCAAGTCAAATGCAACTGACGAAGGTAACGGTGTTGTTACAGTAAACGGTGGTACAGTAAATATCGATGCTTATTCTGACGGTATCCATGCTTATCAGGAACTTAATGTAAACGGCGGTTCAATTGATATTGAAACAACAGAAAGCAAGGATTCCGGCAGTTCAAAGGGTCTCAAGTCCGGTTATACAGATGATACAACAGGCGAAGTTATAACAGGTGTTGTAAATGTAAACGGCGGTTATGTAAACGCTAATACAAATGATGACTGTATCAACTCAAACGGTGATATTAATATTCTCGGCGGACAGCTTGAACTTACTTCAAAGGGTTCAACATCAGGCTATCAGGGTATTCATGCTGACAACAGCGTAACTCTTGGTACTGACGGCGGTGCTTATGAGGACTTCCAGCTTGTAGTTTACAATGCTTACGAAGGTATCGAAGCTATGAACATCTACCAGAAGAGCGGTTCAACTGTAATCACTTCTGCTGATGACGCTTTCAATGTTGCAGGCGGTGCTGACAATTCCGGTTCAACAGGCGGATGGCCTGGTCAGGGCGGTACTTCATCAGGCGGTGCCGGCGAACTTGTTATCAGCGGCGGTTTCTCAATAATCAGTGTTCAGGATGGTGACCATGACGGTTACGATTCAAACGGTACACTCAGTATCACAGGCGGTATTGCTATTACAAATGGTCAGGAACCATTCGACTGTGACGGCGGCGTTTCATACACAGGCGGTGTTTATATCAAGGATACAGGCTCAGGCGGTATGGGCGGCGGCGGAATGATGCCGGGCGGCGGCTCAACATCAATGACTGAATCAGTTAATGCTTCATGCTCAATTACAGCCGGCACAAGAGTTACACTTTGTGATGGTTCAGGAAATATCATTGTTTCATTCATCGCTGACAAGAATGTTTCAAGCCTTATTGCAGGATGCACAGCTTACTCAGGTGCTTCATTCTACACAGGCGGCGAGCTTTCAGGCTCAACATACTTCCAGGAACTTGATGATACACAGCTTGCAGCTTACGGTGGCACACTTACAGGCGGTACAGCAGTATCAGGTTCGTCAGGCGGTACAACAAACCCTTGGGGTTAATTAATAACGCTATCAAGATTATTCCTTATTCCTTTTAAATTCGTAAACCTCCCTACAGTCAGTGGCTGCAGGGAGGTTTATTTTACCTTGACATTTTAATAATCCGGAACTATAATTAATATGTGTGTTTTTATTTATAAATAAAATTTTGCGGAGTGATATAATATGAACGATTGTGAAACATGTGCATTTTACGCCTATGACGAGGATTGGGATTGCTATATATGCGAAATGAATCTTGATGAGGACGAGTATGCACGATTTGTACAGGGGCAATATAAGCATTGTCCTTACTATCGTGATGGGGACGAATATAAAATTGCTGCAAAACAATGATGACTTCTATGCCACTTCGTGGCAATTATTTTAATAGATGGATAAATTTATATTTTTCTTTCTAACGTTATTTTCATTATGTACTTTTTGCTTGTACAAAAAGTACCAAAAATACATTTCTTTTTCTCATTGAGAAAAAGAAACAAAAAGAAATCAAAACTTAAAACTGAAACAAGATTCAGACTGTTTCCCATTAAAAGAACTATCATACCCGATAAAAAGCAAACTATTGCAGATAATCTGCATAAAACGCAGTTCTCCCCGCAAATTAAGTTGTAGTTTGAGAAAGCTTGAAATTTCGAACTTACAAATTCTATTTTAATTGCAACCATCTATAAATGGACTTTTAACTTTGCAATTAAGAAGTTGCCAAGTACTGGGAAACATTATTATTTAATCGACAAATTCGTGCATAGAATTTTTTCTTTTTGGTCAAGCTTTTTCTGTTTCGAAGAAAAGAAAAAACTTGTGCATTTCTTTGGTTCGTTTCTTTGTGCAAACAAAGAAATGAACAGAAAGTATGAAAGATAAATTTATATTTTTCTTTCTGTTTATATTCCTTACTTTTCTTGCTTGCACAAGAAAAGTAACAAAAGAATGCACAAACTTTCTTATAAAAAGAAAGTTTGAACAAAGAAAATTGAAGCGTCATAATTTAAAATACAATCATACT
>SVNU01000004.1 GCA_015066715.1 Ruminococcus sp.
CTTCCTATGGTATGACAGATACAATGGGTCGTATGCACTCTGACGCTCAGTTTGCAGGTTCATCTTCCGTTCCTGCTCACGTAGAAATGATGGGTCTCATCGGTATGGGTAACAACCCAATGGTTGGTGCTACTGTTGCTTGTGCTGTTGCGGTTGAGGAAGCTATGAAGGCTTAATCAAACGGCTTAAATACGACGTTTGCTGTAAATTAACAAATCCCACTGAGATTCGATGCAAATCGGATTTCAGTGGGATTTTTGTGTTTTTATGGGTTTTGTCCACGATTTGTCCACGAAAATTTTTTCTGTGGACTAATTCTATTTTATGCTGTTTTATGAAAACTAATAAATATACAGAAAATATATTGATTTTACGCTACTTATCATTTATAATAAATTTAATAAAGTCTAAATTATTGTAACAGCATTTTATTTGTACATAGAATCGAGTATTTCGTCACCTTCGGTTTTCATTCCTTGAGTAAGATGTTGGTATACGCCTAAAGTAACCTGAATATTCTTATGTCCAAGTCGTTCCTGAACATATTTTGGTTTAGCACCAGCAGTCAGAAGCATTGAACAATGTGTGTGCCGCAGCGAGTGGAAAGTGAATTGTATGTTCAGATCATTATGAATAACGGAAGAAGCGTGTTGCATTGTTCTTGGTTGAATATATTCACCACATTCGCGAACACATACAAGATGCACTTCACGTCCGTTTTCATCTTGATTCAGCATTCTTGTATTGGGCGCACTGTAATAATGAAAATAATACTCGTCGTACTTTACTTCATTTTTCATTTGCCGTTCCTTTTCTGCGGAAAGCAGTCTGCAAAGTTCGCTGTCCAAGGTTATAGTTCTGACAGAATCATATTTGGGATTGGCAAAATACCAGTATCCATTTTCTTCGTCTGTGCTGTCTTTCCATTGTACCTGTCTGTTTACAGTCAGAGTTTTATTTTCAAGGTCAATATCCTCCCAAAGCAAACCGTATGCTTCACCAAGCCTAAGACCTGCTTTGTAACCGAGCATTATAGGAATGTGAGCAGAGGTACCCTCGGGAAATCTCTTGAAAATAAGTTCCATATCTTCTTTGGAGATGAAAACATGAGGCTGACTTCTTGTAGCAACCTTTGCAACTACTCGTTTCGATGGTATGTTTACATAGTTCATAGGACTTGAGGCTATGTAATGAAGCGGTTCAACAGCATAGTTCATACTGCTTGTAAGTATTCCTTTTATTGAAGACAGCGTATTACGGCTGAATCCTCTGTCATATAAATCGTTTATAAACTTCTGCAGCACAGTAGTGTTAAGATATCGCAGCTTATATTCACCCAATACAGGGATAATATAATTGTTAATCTTTTTTGCATAATTTCTTCGAGTAATGTCATTGAGATTGGTTGCACAGTATGTACTCTGCCATTTCTCGTAAAAATCTGTTACGGATATTTCTGAAGGCACAAAAGGCTCTCCATGTTGAATGAACTCGTTGTATGCCTTGATGCCTGCCTGTTCAGCTTCTTTTTTTGTTTTGAAGCCTGATTTAGTCATCTGCTTTCGTTTGCCGTTTATTGTAACCTTGTCAAAGCGGTATTCCCAGGTATCACCGCGTTTTCTATATGAAATGCCCATTGTGTTATACCTCCTAAAAATTAAGGAAGATGCGGAATCACCGCACCTTCCTTCGTTAAGCTTGTTATGATGCGTGCTGTTCTGTCATGGAAACGATATTGTATGGGTCGGATAAATCCTTACCTTCGTATTCAGCAAGAAACTTATCAACTGCTTCAGGACGGATTTTGAGGCTTTTAAGCTTTAAAGCTGGAAGCACGTTAGCGTGAATGAGTGCATAAACGCATGATGGACTGATCTGTAGCATATCTGCCACATCCCTGACGGTTAAAAGCTTTTTTGTTGTGTTATTTTCCATGTTAAAGTCCTTTCTGTCCATGATGGACGTTGAGAGTTGTATGTTGTTTATAATCATGCAAGCATTAATGCACGATCTTATATAAGCAATCAATGTGGATTTACGATATGTATTTGATTGACTGTGTATAACACAGTCTGTGTTACGGCATATGCCAAGCATATGTTGGATGGCCATATATGGTCACGATCTCAGGAAATTCAACGATTATGGTGTAGTTGCTTTTAGTCATCGGGTTCACCTCCTATTATATAATATATAAGTTGATGCACTGATAATACGAAAACAATAATTTCCAAGGATAATTAATTATTTTCTGTTCGATTGCACAATGCAGTTAGCAGAATGAAATAAAAGCGCTTGCCTTTCAAATTACTGATTTGCTTTGAAGCCTGTTTGCCTCTGACTAGTGCCCCTTGAACTGTCAGCGAATCAGCAATTTTATTTAAAGGTATATTGGGAAACACCTTTGAAAGCCATTCGCCACGCAGGCAAAGACAGCCGTTATGTATTACACCATCATGCAAGCCTTCTGTGTATTCATTATAATTGTTAGCATAAAAAATTGTACCATCATTGTAGCATTTGGCAATATAAGATAAATAATCATCTGATACAGTAGCCTCAGGTATTTTTTCATCTACCATATGCTGTTGTTTTAATGCAATATCAATTATTATATCTTGAAATGACTGTTGGATTTCCTCAGCCTCTTCAACAGATAAATATCCTTTTTCAGTGCAAAAACACATAATGCAAGCAAAAGAAGAGTCAAGAAAGTATAGCGTTCGCTTAAGCCTGCCATGCATTTCAAAATTACTTTTATGGTATTCATCATCTTTAGCCTTAAGAAATTCGGTAATATCATCATATTTCTCAATGATCCAAATCATAAAATAATAGTAAAAAGTGGATACTATGAGCGGATTTTCCTGGAAATAACTTAGTAGTTCGCCATCTGCATTTTGCATTTCAACCGGAAATATACGCGCAGCATCTGAACCTGTACCGACAATATATTCTCCTGTAAATAGAACACCACATTCAGGTTCAAAGGTTTTCACATTTTTCCCCCTCACCTTTGCAGGTACAGTTCCATCACCAATAAAACGAATGATTTCTCCAAGCGTTTCCTCTTGCTTATTTCGTATATTTTTAGAATCAGCCGGAAAAAGGTCATCGAAAATTGTGACACAATCCCTTGCTTCAGCTAACAAGCTTACTGCTGCAGGGACACTTGCATTCAATCTGACGGGATTTTTAATTCCTGATGCCCGATTATAAATTTGCGTCAAAAAACTTGAATATGTGGTTTTTTTCTTACCGGTTTCACCGTATAAAAAAACGCATACACAGGGTTTTATACCAATATCTGCATAAATATGACGCATCAAATAGACAGCAACTTGTGATAAGATAACCATTCCCGGTTCATGACATAAGCTTACTAAAGCCAGCATCTGTTCAATTGAATACTTCTCATTAAGATTTGTATCGATATCCATACGTTCTAATACTTTATCTGTATTAAATTCAAGAGAAGATTTATCAAGCAAAGGTGAGCATATCACCTCTTTTCCTACACAGAAAACAGGTTTATCTGCAATCTTATATATCCCTGTTTTATCAAAAACAACAGAGGTTATCGACCGAATGTGACCATTGCATATTGCAAACCTGATCTTGTTAGCAATTTCTCGCTTGATTCTTGTAGGTGAATATTTGGAATCATACTGACAGCGAAGATCAATGTCCTCCCAATTGAATTTACTCAAATCTTTCACTGGTATTTTGCATTGAGAGCATGGCTTTGAGTCACCAAAATCCAAATCAACGCTGATAAATTGGCCCTCGTCTCCGCCAAGAGGGTTCTTGGCGGAGATTAGAGCATTGATTCTTATCGAAAAATTATAATCTGATGAAGATATTATGTCTAACATGTTGTCACCTTTTTTGAACATGCATTAATAACCAACATTCCAGCACAGAATACAGCAGTCAATGCGTTAGCAATTTTTTGCAGAGGCTTTAATGCATCTTGAACATTGTTTAACACATTTTTAATTTTATCCCACACCGATGTTTGGGGCTGGGATTGTGTAGTTTGGGTGGCGCTGCTTGCGGTTGAGGCTTGTTTTTTTCTGCAAAGAGCGTCAACAATCTTTGTTTTGGGAAAGTGTTTCATAGTATATGTCCTCCAAAATTACAATAATTATTTGGATGGTAATGGTATCCCTAAATACCATCCCATCCCAGTTCTTAATTAGTCGTCCACAAGCAGATGCTTGCTTTTTGTTGTGCAAACTATGCACGTGGTAAAAATATGGGTTGACACCCAAGGTAAAAAAATATTATTAAAGAAGCTCTTCATTGCCGGCTAACGGAGAGTCTTCCAACTTGATTGTATTTATTATACCATAAACAAAGTCGCTTTCAATTGCACGCCAGTTGCATATTTTTATAAGGAGAAATAAATGGAAGATATACGCTTGTGTTTTGGAACATTTGCATCACTATTAAACAAATGTCGATCCGAAGAAGTACATCAGTTTGATTTTTTAGGAGATTTAATTTGGGGAATTGATCAGTATAGTAGGTATATATCCGAAGCGCCTGCTGTAACAAGACTTTTAAAATGTGAGCTTAATTATACATTAACGGAAGCGGCAATAAAAGAAAAACCTACAAACGATACCCTTACAAATTATATTTTTGAAGAAGTTGCTCCTTCAATTATGGAAGATAAGAAAAAAATAGTTATACTTACTTTAATTGACATAATTAGAAGAGATACTTCGTTAAGTCGAGAAAAAAAGGAACTGTTCAAAGAATATTTTTTTGTTGATAGGGAGCAGTTTCTTATGGAAAGTAACTTTGTTTTTTCCGATATTGTAAGCAAAGCGTTACTTTTCACTACATTTGGAAACGTGAAGAATAAATACAACAAAGGAGATGTTTTCGTTATTTCGGATGAATATATAAACACTGTTACCGCTCCATATTTGAATGATGTTGATTGGGACAAAGGAAAACAAGCTCTTACGCTGACATACATTGAAATTTATAATGAATTCACACATTTAATTCGAGAATATGGGATTGAGCGTTTTATTTTATACGATGACCCCAAAAATGGATTGAGTGGTTCTGTGTTTGATAATTATTCAAAATTCAGAGAAAGTATTTCACATAAAATGGTTAACATTGATTATAGACGTGATATTTGGAAAATGATTGCGTTATATTTGAGCAATTTGGATGACTATATAAACTTTTTATCCTTTAATATGGTGGAAGTGTCTCCAAACATATTTCACCCAATACCAGATGAAATAAAAGCAGTGTTCTACGAATCATTGAATATACGCAAAAATA
Organism: Ruminococcus sp.; assembly: GCA_015066715.1. Taxonomy (GTDB): domain Bacteria; phylum Bacillota; class Clostridia; order Oscillospirales; family Ruminococcaceae; genus Porcipelethomonas. The sequence goes on from SVNU01000004.1 coordinate 5,311, forward strand.
TAAATAAAATTTATGGTAAAATGACTATGGCTGTTTTCCCACATAAAAAAGAAGAAATCATGAATCGACTTATAATTTAAATTATAAAGATGAAAACGGTCGGAATCTGCAATACCCGAACAAAAGTACTCCTGATATACTATCAAGAGTACTTTTGATATAATAAAATAGCTAAGGGTATATATACTGCCATCATTGTATGAACAGCACAAAACACCACTCTATGGTACAATATTACGTTTTAAGCAACATACTAACTTTGTTTTTCAGACGGAATCAGTTTTGTTTTAAGTTTGATACGCTCATTGTTGTAGAAATCAATGTAAAGACTTATGAGGAGGCGAGCCTCCTCATAAGTCTTTAATTTACACAAAGAAAGAATACACCCCTTCCAACCACTTAACAGAACATCGCTTGCTAATGGTAACGGGTGACAAGTTTATTTCGGCAAACAATTCCATGATGCACTTAATTTTTCGATAGCCTAAAGCTTTCTGTGCAAGAAGCAACGATTTCTTGGCTGGTATCAATTCAACAAGCCAAAGCATCTGCCGTTGAGATTTTAGGTCAGTTACATTTTTGCAGATTATTTCAACAGCTGCATCCTTCTTGTAAAAATCACCGAATGGTACTATTTTAACAAAGGTATCCATAAACACTTCTTGACTTTTCTTCCAAAGCTCTGCTATCTTACAAGTTGTACTTTCGCTATCAGTATATTTGCCTATCGCTTTTGCTTTGGTTAGCTTAACTTCCGTGCGAAGTATTCCGCTGAAGCATTTGCTACTATTGTCGGTATATTTTCTTACACAGTGCTCAAGGTCATAGATCTTAAACAAAGTATTATTACTGTTGCCGTCAAGGCAAAAACCTTTTATCCCGTCATAATCTTTCGGAGTGAAACCTTTGACTTTACCTATTCGTTTGAGAATAGCAATATAGTCTCCTACTTTATCACGTCCCACATTAATGTCTGCTATAGCAGTAAATCCCATGAGAGTAAAATCATCAAGTGCATACCTTTTAAAATACGAGCAGCAGCATTTATTCAATTTTACAAGAAAAACATCTGCATCGGAATTGCAGTCAACAAGTAAAGCGGCATTTACAATTACAGTAATTTTCTTCCTGTATTGGCTGTCACGATATAAAAATGTGATACCTTTAGATGAGACCGAATAGTCTGCGTACCCATCTTCAACCTCTTCAAGATTTCTGTAAACGCTGTTAATTATCTTATTGAATTTATCGGTATCAATCACCTTTGTAAACTCAAATATTCTGTTAAAATACATATCGAATTCTCCCTTATTACAAATATTTTTTACAGTATTGTTTGGGGTGTATACTATATATAATAGTATACCTGAGTAGTATATTGCATATGGAAACATCCCGCTGAATAAAAATAGTTACAAAATTTCATTGTTCTCCAGTTTATGCAGAATAGCTTGCTTCAAAGGAAAGTTAGAAAACAGATTTACAGTACAATTATAGCGTAGCAGCCTTGCCCGACCAACAGCTTGTTCCAATTCCGATTCTATCATCCATATATGAAACTTCTGTAGTATCTCATCTTCATATGTAGTAAAATTAAATCTGTATCCGTTGTGATTAATGACACAGGATTTCATTGATGCATTTTCATCAATATCAAGTCCAAAAGAAAACGGGAGCAGCTTGTACAGAAAATCTACCTGATACGGAGTACCAATGACATTGATATTCTGTCCTTTTAAATAGTCGCAACCTATTGCATTGCCGAAGTACATATCACCACGACCATACTTTTTAAACGTGATTGTGTGTTCAAATCCAGACCACTTTTTTATTCTGTTCAAAATATCTGCATCTTCATCGATACACTGTCTACTCATAGATTTGCTGTAATATTGATTAAGTTTTCCGGTATATGCTGCTTGCTTACATTCATAGAATTTTACATTAGCCTTTCCGAAACAGTATTCGCAGATGTCTTTATCAACTGTTGCGGAAACCATAATGTGTTTTCTGTTATAAAACTTATACGGTTTGAGAAAAACAATACTATCTTCTGAATCCTTGCTGTCATCATTGCTTTTTCTGCACATAAAGAATTTGGCTTTACACAGTGCAGGTATATCGGTAAGCTCTGAAATGCCGTCAATCGGTTCATTTTCTTTATCATAAAACCAAGTAAAATTCGGTGTTTCAAACATAGTGGATTTCTTAGTAGCCTTCAATATTTGCTGTATTTTGTTGACAATCTTCTGATGCTTTGGTATTTTTTTTAATGCAGACAATATCTTTTTCAATACAGAAATTTTTATTTCGCACTGATTTGGTGCTATACTGCTCAAAATGATATCCTCATCAATAATTATTTCATCATACTTATCAAGATAGGTTTTCTGCATACTGAGAAATTTTCTATGAGTGGTAATTGTATGTCCCTCATGCTTCTCCATATATGTTATTTCTTTCAAGTAATTCTTAAGGCACACTACGTTTTCTTTCTCTGCAGCTTGACATATATAAGAATACACCTCGCTATGCTGACCAGTATTACGCAGTTCTGTTATTTTATTCCATATATGATTCGGGATTTCGTCCTTGATCTCATCAATAGATGGTGTTGCTTCTGTAGATATACCCATTCTGTCTGCTCTTAACTTTACATCTCTCTTCAGCTTGTTTGTCGGAACAACTATCAGAAATTTTTTATCCGCCTTAGCCATAAGACGTAGATATGCTTCTGTTTTGCCTGCAGAAGTCTGGGCTTTTATTACGTGAAGGTATGTATTATAAGAGTCAACAGCTTTATTTAGATTTGAGAATAAATCCTCCTGCATTTCTTCAATGGGGAAATACACCTCGTTATAATTACCAAGTTTCTCCATAACACCGTGTTTCAACTTGACCGTTGACAGAATATTGCTGCCGTGATTACATTTATCACTATAGGCACAGAATGAACGACAGTCTTGAGGTTTATAATTACTATTCTTATTGTAATTCAGATAATAGACCCATTTATTAATTTTATTATTATCATAGTAATCAGATTGTTCAGACATTGTTTTTATGAATACAGATGAACCAGATTCAATATTAATAAGACTATTAGCTAATCCAAATAATTCTTTGTGATGTAATCTACGTTCACCAGATACAAATTCATTATACAATATGCATTTACTTTCCATATTTTTTAGTACATTAGAACGGAAATAAGTCCTTGGCTGTTTGTTACAACTTTTGATGACAGAACAATTACTGGTATCTTCGTTTTCTAAATGTATAGTATATATAAATGGGGGATTATTGCCAATAGGGTTGTTACATATAATAGTGTTTGGCATATTTCCCCCATTTTGAGAAACAACAGTACCAATATATTCTGTCGTTAATTCTGATACAGAAATATTAGGCAGACCTTTGTTATTCAATTCGATATGATTTTTTATTGCAAATCTTCTAATAGCTTCTTTATAATGTTTATCACCATATTTCTCCTTCATACAGTAACACATACTTCTTATAGCACATTCTAAGTTGATTGTAGGAATAGTATCATCAAAATGCATAAGTCTACTATTACCACCATAGTACATATGAGCTATGCTTTTATCAGCATTATCTGCTTCAGGAAATATTTTCAGTAAAGCTTTTTTATATATTTTCGCTGCCAATTTATTATTGAAGGATACATCATTCAGAAAAACAACTCTGAATCTATCGTGGTTTGTGCTTGAGTAGGTATCATATGCGAACAGTATCGGAAGATCTAAAAAATCTGCTCTTTCTTTAACCTTGTCAAATGATATATTACCATCGAAGTCAAGTACCATAAGCTGCATCTGCTCAAAGTTATCCTCTTTCATAGCTCCATCGCTAAATGTTGCCGGGTTGAATGTATAGCCATTTTCTGCAACTTTTTCAAGGAAACTCTTCAACTCATCTTTGCTTTTGATGGTCATAATATTATTTGCGAGTCTTTTATTTATTTTAGCCGCTTCATAGCCTGTTGGTTTATCATTATAACTTACAGTATCAATACTTAGTTTAATTTGCTGCATAAAATCAACTCCTAATCTATTTTTTATTTAGGAGTTATATTCATATTTACAAAAAATAATTGCAAAAAATAATCGGCAGAATACATCTACCGACTATTTTGTGGGAAATGTGGGAACACATACTTTCCCCACTGAATAATTACCTTTATATTGTTATCCGTTTAACTTGCCACTCTATCACTCTCTGTAGCCAGTATCTCCATCAATCCCTTACCAAAAGCCTTAGCGTTAGCAGCTTCATCATCAGAAAGTACTTCAACTGCTTCAAAATTGTAAACCGAATAAGGCTGTCCAGATTTATTGGTTGACTTTTCAAGAGTAATTTTAGTTACCACACTAGATATAGGCAGCATTTTTCCAATCAGTCTTGTAAGATAGCGCTGAAATATCAGCTTGCTTGATACTGGAATACGAACAATAATCGGCATAATGTTATCGGGACGAAGAATAAGTAATGCAACCGATTCCTTACAGGCCTTTGCATTTGTTCCTCCATCTCTTGATCCGAAATCATTAAACGGACAGTGGCTGCAAGCTTTGCCATCAAATGATACAAGACTATCCTTACTGTAACAAGTAGGCGGAGTACCTTCAACTGGATCAGTGGTTTCCCAATATGCTCTTGGTGTGGTGTAGTCAAGAATAATTCCACTGATAGACTTTTCTGTTTCATCTCCGGCAATTCCCGGAACAGAAAACACAGTTGAACCGCCTGCAGGGGATTTTACTGTATCAAACAGCTGTAGCGATATTGGCTGATTTTTAAGATTTTCCTTGATAATATCAATAGTGTTGTTATTAAGAGCAACATAGCCCTTATTGGTTGTTGTAATTACTGCTTCTGACATAGTTTCTTTCTCCTTTTCAATAGTTATTGTTTCGAGTTTTCTGTTTAATCGATTCTTAAGCGTTGTTGTATTCATATTATACCGCCTTTACTGAAAATCTGCGAAATGATATTTTGTTGGCATACTTCTGATATAAATCAGGATGTTCTGCCCTGAAAGCTTTGGTGTCAAAACGTTCCTGATTAGTGCTTTTCCATACAATAACTCTATCACCTGATGTGCAGACCTCGTTATCTCCCATTAGTTCTTTAAGTTGATTTTCAGCCTTTTGCTTGCGTTCGGTTACTTCGTTCAACTGTTCACAAGCTTCATCATATTCAACAATCAGTTCAGCGGCATTATCGGGGAGAGTAATTCTTGATTCGGGAATGCTGGTTGGAAATCTTTCCGAAAGAAATTCAGCACAAGCCTTTGACCCATCAAGAGGCGGCAGAGTACCATTCTTAATATGCTCCCAGAAATCAGCTTCAAGGTTAATCAGCATAGCAATCATTTCATCGTCACGTTCAATAAACTTCCATTTGAATGTGTTACCACCGATAAGCACAGCAACATATGCACCCTTAAATCCCGTAACAGACATATAGTGCTGAATCTGCAACATATATTCATCGGGAATAGCGTTTTCCCACTCAGCTGCTCTGTAAGCTGATGCTGTTTTAGCTTCAAATATGCAAGTGCCTGACTCAGGATGCTCGCATATTCCATCAAGATTAGCTTGCATAAACGGATAATCTTCACTTTGAAGAAGCTGTTTTACAAGCTTTACTTCAATTCCTGTTCGTTTTGAGAATTCCGAACGCACCATAGCTTCAAGCTGTGTGCCCCAGTATGCAGCTTCACCTGCTTCTTGATATGGTAACTGATTTGTTTTCTCCATCCATAATTCAACGGGAGATTTGTACTTGTTTATTCCGCAGACAACAGAAGCGTCAGAACCTCCGATGCCCAATTTACGATATTCAAGCCATTCCTCGTAAGTCAGATTTTCTGTGTTTACTATTACTTTTGCCATTGTTTCACGTTCCTTTCAATCGATAATTGAATCTTAGTCACAGATAAAATACAGAGTCTCCCATGGACGGGAGACTCTGTATTTTCATTTTAAGATGAATCTGTAATCTATTCTTCTTCAAAATGTGATATTGCAGTGTATACTTGCTGTTCGTACATATTTATCCCTCCCTTCATCCATATATAATATATAAATGAAGGAGCAGCGAATTCGATAACTATAAAGCCCAATTACCGTATTTATTGTATTGAAAAATATATATTCTAATTTTGAAAGTATACATTCATTCAATCTTTTTTAATAACTTTTAAAGGGGAAGAAAAAGGAGAATTAAAAGATACGTTTATTCATCTTGATTTAAGAAAGCTATTATAGCTATAATTTTATTAAGCAAATTACACAAAAGGGGTGGTTTTATGACAAAAATTGATTTGGACAACTTAAATGAGGAGTCCATTTATAAACTATTTAATGTTGATGGGCATGAATCTGAGGCATTAAGCGATAGTTATTTGGAATTGTTCGAAATATTAGGACGTGACGGAATGCTGAAGCTATTTAAGTATTTCCGAGGGGATAAGATTAACTGTCCTATGCATCTGTACAGATCTGATTACATAGCTGACCTTGTAGAACAGACAACTGACAGACGAGAACGAGCAAAAATTGCTCGTGCGGGTGGTTATACTATTAAGTTTATCGATGGAATACTCAGTAAACGCAGAAATGAATGTGAAGCGGATGAGGAGTAATTATTTTGATTATAGGAGGATTTTTATTATGAAAAGTTTTTGGACAATGAAGAAAGAATGTGCTACTTGTGAGTTTTGGGATGGAATAAGAAAAATTACAAGTGATCCGCGCGTAGTTGACTGTGAACACGGACATGTTCAAGGTATTTGTTGTGGTAATAGTAGTAGTCGAGGAAAACAAGTGCCTGCCAGCATGAGTGGATGTAGAAATTACAAATGTTGGCATTGTCTGAAAGGTTGATTTATGGAGGCATAGTTATGGGTGGTTTATGGAATGCGTTGAATTCATTTTCTAAATTTGCGGAAAAAAATATGCCTAAGATGCAAGAACAAATGGAGAAAATGAGTGAACGTGCTGAAAAGCGAGAGGAAAAACGCCAGCAAGCATATCAGGACAGACAGGTTATAATTGATGAATTTAAATCACAGTTTTATTCGTTGAGTGATAAAGAATTAGTTGATATAATACATTCAAATGAAATGAATTTAGCTAAATCAGCAGCGCTTGATATTTTAAAAGAACGTGGCTATGAACTTGATTCAGATAATGTATGGCGAAAAAAATAAACGTTACATAAGGGAGGCTTTTAGATGAAGAAAAAACTTAAAAAAATACCATATGATTTGGTGTCATATATAATGATTGAGACAGAGGCAATCAGAGATGCAAACGATAAAATGATGATATCAAGTTATTGTTTAAAGTATTTGAAGGAGGTTGAATGGTATATTGATCTTCTTCGAGTTGGAAGCAACAAGTATATTGTTCCGCACAGTTTATCTGAATTGGAAAGCATCCGTTCACAGCTGAAACAATGTCATGCACAGATTATGCGTGTAAAAATAACTAATCCACAGGATAGACCGATAATTGATATTAAATATCCAAAAGGTTATGAAGGATAATGATTAATGTAATATTATTTATATTAGTGGCTATATCACTTCTTTGCATGTTGCCATTAGTATTTGGACTATTGTTATTATTGCTATTTCTTGTATATTGCGTATTGTTTGCGTGGTCAGCAATAATACCTATCTTTTCGTGGCATTTTAGACTTATGTGTAAAGTTTGGTATTTAGGATTAGATATTGTATTGAATGGAACAATGTGGAAACTTGCAGGAGTAGGCGCATTAATTATGTTTGTTTTGTCATTGTTCAGATAATTTATGTGTTAAACTTGTTGAAGCAAATACAACAATCAAAATTCTCCGTATGATTTACTACAAAGAATCATACGGAGTTTTTACAAAGAAGCACTTTATGTTGGATGTATGGAGGATAAAAATGAGCGAATTTGACAAGATTATCGGCTATGAGCCAATCAAAAAGGAACTGCTTAAAATTTGCGATATGGTACACAACAGAGAAGTGTATGAAAATCTTGGAGCAAAGATTCCCCATGGATTTTTGATTTACGGTGCATCAGGATTGGGAAAAACTATGATGGCACAATGCCTTATTACTGAAATCGGACTTAACGCTTATAACATAGGACATAGCGATGGAACAGATAAAATCATTGATACATTTAAGAAAGCAAAGGAAAACGCTCCCGCTATCGTTTTCCTTGATGAGGTGGACAAACTCGCAGATAATCAATATGTTGCTATTCAATCAGGATTTGATACAATACAGGATGCTGACGTTGTTATTCTTGCAACTGCAAACGATATTGGCAAGCTGCCTGATTATCTTACTTGTCCAGGCCGCTTTGACCAAAAGATTGAAGTATACAAGCCTTCTGAAAGTGATATCAATGAATTAATAAAGCATTACCTCAAAGGAAAGAAAATATCTGACGACGTAAATTCTGAAGATATCGCTAAGATGGCCAGCTACAGTTCGTGTGCAGAAATAGAAAGAATTCTCAACGAAGCTGCAATCAGTGCGGCTTTTTCAAGACACGATTGTATATCTATGTATGACATAACAAACGCTGTACTGAAGATACATTATAATGTTTCCGATAATTCTACAGAAACATCTGAAGAAGCATTAAGGAAAATTGCATTGCACGAGGCTGGACATCTTGTTGTTTGTGAAGTGTTATGCCCTGACAGCATCGGAGTTGCTTCACTCATACCACGAGGACGGGAAACAACAGGTGGATTTATCAGCAGGTGCAAGGAACTTGATCGCAGAGCGTACTACATTCTGGTTTCACTTGCAGGGAAGGCTGCTGTTGAGTTGTATTATTCGGAGACATGTGCCAGCGGTTGTCATTCTGATATTTATCAGGCAATTAAAGATATACGAACGGCGGTTTCTGAAAGTGGCACATGTGGTTTGGGAATGATTGATGTTGCAACAGTTCGTTTCCCAGATATTTCTGAAAACATGAATTCAAGAACCGAAGCAGTAGTTCACGCAGAGCTTGAACGATATATGTTTAAAGTCCGTGATATACTTTTGAAGAACAGAACGTTTCTTGAGAAAGCAGCGGAACTGCTTCTGGAAAAGAAAATACTTTTGTATTCGGATATAAAAACTTTGAGGGAAAGTGTAGATATTGTTGGGGTTGAAGTTTGAGGCGGTAATTGCCGTGTTTGATATATACAGCTTCATAGTCTTCAAAACAATTCGTGATTACAACACTTGCCCTATGTGTAAGCTTAATGGGTATAAAACCTATGTGAATTTAAAAGAGAAGTATGATAATCGTACAGAAAGGAAATTACTTTGAACAGAACAAGTGACTACTACATTTTTCAGCGATGGCGAGTAATAAAAAAGAAAAGCGGTATGAGCTGTTACAGAGGTCTGGCAGGACGTAGACCTAAAGGTGTTTTCTTTAAAAATAAATTTCATTGTCCTGCACGAAGCAGACAAATAAAGACTACCCCGAAAGCAAAGACTTTTTCATACGGCGATCACAAGCATAATTGGTCTCGGCGTGATGCCCGAAATATTAGTGGCATGAACGAGAGGTTAGCTGAAATAAATTGGAGGGAAAAATATGGTTGATTGCAGATAGTGTTTGTTGAATTGGAGTTGAATTTCGTAGTATTGAGATTTGGCATGATGAACTGCTTGAATGTAAAAGAGAACTTATTGAATTCAGAGAGGTGCTTTTAAATGATTGATATTTTTGATTTTATTGATTCAAAAGATATCCGTGATTATAATCGCCAACTTGGTACAATGTTTACTCCGATTGAACAGGCTGTTATAATATACAACTGTGATAGTGTAACTGTTGAGGAAAAGCTTGCTGCCTGGCACGAATTGCTTGATGCTTACAACGAGGAGGATTTCTCCAAAATCAATCTCCCCGACGGCGGCAAAGTTACTAACCGTGATATTATGCTTGGACATACATATCGTCAGATGACAGAGATAACGGTAGATGGATTCGAAAAGGCACTGCTTTTGAAAAATAAAACAGAAAACGTCTTTTATCTTACACAGATTTACGCTGGTGAAAACTCGACGGATTGCGAGGAAAGCGAGTTTTCAAGTTATGATAAAGCTTATGAATATCTCTGTAACAGTAAAAAACGTGAACTTCTCGATTACGGTGAAAAGCTTAATCTTACAATGAATTATGCAATGCGTGTTATCTCGCTTGACGAATCAAACAATGATATGACAGAATTCATATTTGACAACGATTTTCGTATGACGAATATTTATTTCTGGACAGGCAGAGAAAACTACGGACTTGATATGATTTATATTTATATACCATTGCCGTTTAAAAAGGGCGATATAGTACACACCATTGATGGGAGTAACTCATATGCTATTGTTCCGAAAACGCCCGATAAGAATTATTTCATTCATGCTTATGACTCAACAGCTATGCATATTACGGCATTTTGTTTAAGTGAACGTAACGGAGAAATTATTGACGATTTCGGGCATTACAATATTTTCTCGTTGGAGCGTTGTACTGAAGAAGATTTGCCGCAGGATAGCTATGTTTTTATAAGGCAGAGATTTTTAAATTTAAGAAATAAGTTATAGCTTAAAATTATAACTTTCACTTATTGAATAATCGTTTGTTGTTTTCATAAATAATCAGAAAGGGTGTTATTATGAAAAATATGTCTAATGTACTTACTCCACCTTGTCCTGAATGTCCTTATAAACAAGGTATAATCCAAACTATAGTAAATCCATGCCCTCAATGTAAACTCAATAATTACAGCTCATACAAGCAATTTATTGAACAGATGAAAAGAAAAACAAGAGAAGATAATGTTTAAAAATAGGAGTTGATTACATGTCTAATATTTTAAAAAAGCTCTTGAAGAAAAAAGTAATTCCAGGATTTGCTATGTATCTTAGTCCGGATAAACAATTGAAGCGTGTTAAGGAAACACTACACAAGCATTTTGGCGATAATGTAGTGGTTTCTACACCTGCAATATCTGATGATAAGGTATGTACCGTCAGTGAAGAGAAACTCCGAAAGGGCGAAATATCAGCAGTTATGTATTCCAGGGGATGTTATGCAATAAGGGATGCTTATGTTGTGTATAAAGATTCAAATGAATGTATGTACACAGAGAGAATTCCAGCTGATAAAGAAATAGTTGATATTTATAAAAAATACCTGGATGAAAATAGAGATTTAATGTTTATGGAATTTGATGATAAAATGGCAGTTAATGGAACTCGTTTGGTTCGTGAGATTCATGTTGCATATAAATATGATTCAAGTCCCAAATGGAAATTTGTGTGTTTGGCAACGAATGGATATTCGTGGGTGGAAAGCATCAATTTTATAGGTGTTATTAAAGAAAGTATCTTCGTTTCTGATAAAGAGAGCGACTTGCTTATTCTTGTAGATTGGATGGGTGATTCGCGTTCAACTGAAACTTGGTATAAGGTTTCACCTGATGGAACTATAAAATCATATTCTGTACATCCTTATGACAGCGATTCTGATGAAAAGCAGTGGGAATGGTAATGTAACACTTGTTAAACAGGAGGCTTAATCTATGCGTAAAGTCGATAAAGAGTATTACGATTATGAAACTTCAAATGCAAGTGATTGTGTGCAAATAGCTATAAAAGGCTTAAAAAAATACTTGGGTTCTAATATTTGTGTGAGTGCAAAGCTATCTGATGAGCAAAATAAGTGTAACATAAGTAAAGACAAGCTTTTCGCTGGCGAAATTTCAGCTGTTACATATTCTATTGGAGCTTATTTAATAAGGGAGTCACTAATGTTGTATAAAGACAATGAGACTGTTAATTACCTTGAAAGAAAACCAGCGGAATACGAAATAGTTGAAGAATTCAGAGAAAAAAATTGTTTAGAAGGTACAGATTTTGTGAAACATCGTATCGTTAATGAAATTTATGTGGCAAATAAGGATGATTCTGTTTTAAATTGGCATTTTGTATGTCGTTCAGCGAAAGATACAAGTTGGTGTGAAAAAATACGATTTATAGGAACTATAAAAAAGAATGTATTTGTTTCAGATAAAAACAGTGACTTGTTCGTTTTTATTACCTGCACAGCACAAAACTATTGGTCAGGAGTTTGGTATGGTATCTCATCAGATGGAACGATAAAAAAATATCCTATACCATATGATGAAAAATATTTGGATATTAAACATACTAAAGGACGTCCTTCAAAATCAAAAGAATGTGTAGCTGATAAAAATACAATATTAGAAAACATAATCAGCGAGATTTTCATATCTTCTGAAGAAATGAAAACATATTTGTGTGAGCATAAATCTGAGTTTAGTAAATATCAAATAATAGATATGATTGCCTCATCTACTAACAGTTTGGAGAGCAAACTAAAGATGTTTGAACAATTAGCTGAAACTGAAAATCTTGCATCAGAAATTGCAGCAGCTCCACACGATATTGATTCTATTATTGGATATTCATATAGTACATACGCTGTAAGGATTCGTAAAGCTCTTAATGAACTTAATGACAAAGATAATTCAAGTATGTTTATGTCATACACTTATAAATGGATACAAAATAAATTTGAAGTTGAGGAAAAGAAATCATATCTCAGTGGTGAAGAAGCTATTTATGATACAGATTTTGGATCTGTATTTGCACCAAGTCCATTAAAAATGAACTTCAGTTTTGCTCATCGATTGTGGTATATAATTGAAAAAGTGCAAAAAAACAGCAGTGCATATATTACTACTTATCAATATATTTTAAAAAATGGATATATACCATATTTCCAGTGCATAGAAGACGATTTTAAGGTTTATCCAAATCCTCATTTGAATTTACCTGTTCCATTTAAATCGGGAGATATAATTACTGTCAGTGATGAACCATTTGCAGAAAAAAAGCAAGCATTGATTCTTGATACCGGTGACAATAATGACAGCAATTGTGTCAAAGTTCTCTATATTACAAATGGAGGTGTTTTAAAAGTAAATTCATTGAAGCACGGACATATTTTCGAGGACGATAATGCAATGATGTATACATCTCCGTTGTATAAGATAAAAAAGTATAATGGAGAACTTTTAGAAAATGATGAAATCCTGCTGAAAATTCAGAAATATATGGAAGATAAGCAGTATGAGCCATCTGAATATTATGATATTTTCAGTGTGTTGAATGATAAAGGGATTTCTTGTGATAATATAGAAAAGATTGGGTCTTTTCTTGGAAATCGATAATATACATTGGTTTAAAAACGTATATTCATTTACTCTACATATATATTCTGACAATGTATAAATCTATAAAGAGGTGATACACATTGTCAGGCAAAAAAATCGTAAAAATCATTATTGCTGTTCTTTCAGTGCTGCTTACTGCTACACAAGCTGCAAATGATGAGGTGAACAAACGAAAAAATGAATAGAGAAAATAGAGGATTCCCACTCGGGAGTCCTCTATTTTGCTTTATTGACGTAAATTCAGTAAAAAGGAGGAATTTTATCAAAAATCAGTCTAAAAAACGGTGATTTTTGAAACAACAATGGAAAATTGCATATTTATAGCTAAAAATACCTGTTTTTCAGTAAAAAATGTTTCAAAACCCGTTCCAAAATCAAAGTGCCATAACTCATACATTATTGGGAAGGAGGATTTATGAAAAGCTATATATTTGGCTATGCCCGTGTCAGTACAGAGCAGCAAAACCTTGACAGACAGCTTGATGCACTCAATAAATATGGTGTCGATATCATTTTCAACGAGAAAATGACAGGAACAAAGCGTAATCGTCCTGAATTGACCAAAATGCTCGACAGAATAACTGAAGGTGATACTGTTGTAGTTGAATCATTGTCACGATTAGGAAGAAGTACCAAGGACCTGATTGAGCTTGTAGAATTGTTCAACCAGAAAAATGTACATCTGGTCAGCTTAAAAGAACAAATCGATACAAGTACACCTACTGGCAAGTTCCTGTTCACGCTTATGAGTGCAATTTCGCAGTTTGAACGAGATGTTATAGCTGAACGTACTCGTGAAGGACTGCGTTCAGCAAGAGCGAGGGGGAGAACTGGCGGTAGACCTAAAATGAATCAGAATAGCATTAAAAAGGCAATCAAGCTTTATAACACACAGCAATACTCCATTAAAGAAATCGAGGAACTGACCAGAGTAAAAAAATCAACATTATATAGGTACATAAAAGATTCAGAGAATTGAAATCATCTTAGGAGGTGTTTCTATGCGTAACTTAATAATGAATATTTTAGCTGTAGTATTTTCAATATTAATAAGAAAATTTCTGCATATATTATAATTCAATTACTTAATGAAAGAAGAGGTATAAATGGACGATAAGCATGATATTATTTTAAAAATAATTGCTGTAGTTGCGGGTGCGGCTGCTATTGCAATTTGCAGTACACTTGAAGAAAAGGCGAACAGCGAGGTGTTGAAGATATGCACTTCCAAGGACAGCGATACTTAACCCGTGGAGTTCAGACGGCAATCCCGTTTGAACTCCAGTTCTTTATGTGGTCATTAATTGACCAACTTCCCGAACCAAAAGATTACTTCCAGGTATTCAAACTTACGATTCAAGACGGTAAGCAGCACATCTCCCACGAATCGGAGCAACCCGAATACCACAAGGAGTATGACATTGAAACATCAAATCCGGTTACAGCAAAAATCTACGTCATCGACGATGACACACATTGCACTATGCTTTTAGCAGAAGAATATTAACCATTGGGACAAGCCACACGGCTTGTCCCTTTTTCTATTGTAGGAGGAATTAGAATGAGCGATACATTTATATGCACCCACTGCGGCGAGCAATGGGATATTGAAGACAGACACAATTTCGACGGAGCAGAACTCTGCCCCGATTGTTTTCACGAAGAAACCGTTGTCTGCGAGCACTGCGGCAGACGCATTTGGGCAGACAATGCCGTTGACAGCGATAGAGTTCTGTGTGAAGGATGCTATGATGATTACTACGTTAACTGTGAGGGTTGCGGACGTACACTCCACAACGATGATGCATACTATTTCGACGATGGCAATGACTATCCATATTGCCACAACTGTTACGAACAGCGTTGCAGCG
Organism: Ruminococcus sp.; assembly: GCA_015066715.1. Taxonomy (GTDB): domain Bacteria; phylum Bacillota; class Clostridia; order Oscillospirales; family Ruminococcaceae; genus Porcipelethomonas. The sequence goes on from SVNU01000004.1 coordinate 20,484, forward strand.
GCGAATACATCCACGATTACAGCTTCAAACCTGAACCGATTTTCTATGGTGACGGCAACCGATATTTCGGTGTAGAACTTGAAATTGACGAAGGCGGACACGATGATGGTAATGCAGAGAAGCTAACCGATATTGCTAACACCATCGATGAGAAGCGTATCTATATCAAGCACGATGGAAGTCTGAATGACGGTATGGAAATTGTCACACATCCAATGTCTCTCGACTATCATCTGAATGAAATGCCTTGGGAGAACGTGATGTCAAAGGCAATAAAGATGGGGTATCTTTCCCATAAGACAACTACTTGTGGCTTACATATTCATGTCAACAGGAATACTTTTGGCAGTAACCATGAGGAACAGGAAGAGTGCATTTCAAGGGTACTCTTCTTTGTGGAAAGGTTCTGGCAGGAACTGTTGAAGTTCTCACGAAGAACCGAAGGACAGCTTGCACGCTGGGCGGCAAGATACGGAATCAAGGAAAGCCCTAAAGCTACTCTTGACAATGCAAAGAAGAATTATTCAGGACGTTACACCTGCGTAAATCTGACTAACTACCATACTATCGAATTTCGCATTTTCCGTGGTACTCTGAAGTACAGCACCTTGGTTGCAACGCTTCAGCTTGTCAACAAAATCTGTGATATTGCAATCAAAATGACAGATGGAGAACTGACTTCGTTGAATTGGTGCGACTTCGTGTTAAGTATTGATAAACCTGAGCTTATCAATTACTTGAAGGAAAGACGTCTGTATGTGAACGAACCTATCGAATGTGAGGAGGATGTATAATGTGCTGCTTATTTGGACTTATTGATTATGGTAACGTATTTTCGGCAAGGGAGAAGAATAAAATTATCAAAATACTTTCGACAGAGTGCGAGGCTCGTGGAACTGACGCGACGGGTATTGCATTTAACACCAATACTGGTCTGCATATTTTCAAGCGACCAATTGCCGCACATAAGCTGTGGTACAGAATTCCTGACAATGCAAAAGTCATTATGGGACATACCCGAATGACTACTCAGGGAAGCGAGAAGTTCAACTTCAACAATCATCCATTTCCAGGACGAGTTGGAGTAACTAATTTTGCTCTTGCTCACAACGGAGTTCTGCATAATGACATCAGGCTACAGAGAGAAGAACAACTTCCGATTACCAACATTCAGACTGACAGCTATGTTGCTGTACAGCTGATAGAAAAACAGAACACCCTCAGCTTTGACAGCATCAGGAAGATGGCTGAAAAGACTGAGGGTTCTTTCTGTTATACGATACTTGATGAAAGAAATAATCTGTACTTTGTAAAGGGTGATAATCCACTTGCTCTGTATAAATTCAATGGTTTCTATATCTACGCAAGTACGGATGAAATTCTTCAAAGAGCATTACAGAAGCTTGGACTTATGAAGTTCAGCAAGGTAAACGTCAGCTGTGGCGATATCCTCAAAATTGCATCAGATGGAACAATTGAAATACAGAGGTTTGATTTCCCTGATTATTTCAGCCACTACAGTTATTTTACTCCACCTGCATACGATGACGACACTGTTATGGATATGCTTACCGAGTATGCAGGGTATTTCGGTATTGATGCGGAAGATGTGATAATGCTTTATGACTACGGCTATGACGAGTTTGATATTGAGTGTATGCTTTATGAGCCAGCCGAGATGCAGAGGTGTATTGAAGAATTACGGATGATGGAGATGTGTTGAATGGTGTCCCGACAGAGCTTCAACTCTGTCGGGACAATTGTATATGAATTGTTGATATTTACCTTTTTTTGTGATATTATATTAGTAATAAGTAAAATTGTTCTTTAAATGTAAAACTAACAGCAATTCCCCCACACCAGAAACGATCATAGAGCATAAAAATAATAGAAAATAGAGTGCACAAAGAGAGAAAATGTGGTATAATAGGGTGAAAACTGTTAGTTTTCGCTGAAAAAAGGACACAGCAAAGCAGAGGGAAGCATAACTTTTTGTAAAAGAAAACGCAACCCCATCAAAGATACAGTATAGAAAACTGTACGGCTCGGTTAATCATTGTGGTTAGTGTTTAACGAGAGAAGGCTTAAGTGTTACCTTGTCCGGTGGTACGGGTTCGAGGGTCAGCGAAACTAACAGTTTTTCGTATGTCTTGCTGTTGAGCAGCTGAAAAGGAGTTTTGTTGTCAAAAAGTTCTCTCGAAAAAGAATTTATGTGACAGCAAATCAACCTGATATCCTCGTGTGTTAAGTAATCAAATGACTTGCCTTTTGGAAGAATTCTGCGGATAAGGGTATGATTTTTCTCAATATGCGGTTTTTGCCACGAAGCCTGCGGATCACAGTAAAATATGCGTGTGCGTTGACAACCGTTCGGAGTATGCTCAAGGCTTAAAGGATCCTTGAATTCGACACCGTTATCTGTAAGGATAACCTTGAAAAGTTTCCGGAAGGTTTTAAGTCCTAACTTTTCTGTAAGCATATCAAAAACAGTACGAACACTGTTAGCCGTTCCATCAGGCATAAGAAAGATAAGCATAAAGTTGGATTTTCTGAAAATCATTGTCAGCAGGACTTTGCCTTTGTTGCGAGTACCCTTGACAGTATCCATTTCAACTACTTCGTAATCAGGGTGTTCTTCTGTAAATGTCTTGAAATCCTCATAGGTTCTTCCTCTGCGGCATTTGTATTCAAACTTTGTCAGAACCTTTTTAGGACGGCGTTGACGGTAAGAAACCTTCTTGGGCAAATCAATATTTCTGATGTTAAAAACATTGCTGTCAATGTAGTTGTAAAGAGTTTTTTCAGACAAACCGATTTCATCGCCGTGAGAAGCCATTATGTGATTGATGGATTGACCTTTTAAAATCAGGGGCGAAATAATCTGACTGATTTCAAGTAACTTTTCAGGAGAAGTCCTGATACCGCACCTGCTTTCTTTAAGGTTGCGTAAATACTCCGCATTGGCACGATGAGCAGTGTAATATGCGTGTTCTTTACGGCACTCCTTTTGTTTGGGGCAACCGCTGCAGACGTATGGCGGCTTGTCAAGCAGTTCACAGTGTAAGGATTCATAATCATTGCATTTTTCAGTACATTTACGATAACTGCAAAGCTTGCATCTGGTGTAGCAGCTGTGGTTTTCACCCTTGCAAAGATTGTTTTTGAGACAGGAGAAATATCGGGCGCAGTCGTTTTCACTGGAAGGGTTAACCCTTCCAGTGAAAACACGATACCGCTTTACTTCCCTTGAAATAGTAGACGGTGAACGCTTAAGTATCCTGGCAATAGAAGCAAAGGTGTAGTCCATAACCAAAAGTCTTTCAATTAATGATCTGTCCGATAATGATAAATGTTTACTCATAATTCCCATCCTTTTTTATGAGCCGTACAATCTACTTTCAATATACATCAAATCAGACTGTTTGTAAAACTGAATGCAACTTTTTCTATCAAATTTCAGCTTGAAACTTGCGTTTAGTTTTACAATTTTCAAAGTAAAATTGTTTTTCCAAATAATACCTGTACTGATTTTTACCCAGTTTGTGTGCTATAATACATATAAGGACAAAAAATATTTGGATAAATATGCGGATAAAAAATATAACGATGGAAGTGAAAGTATGACTAAAAAAACAATTACACGATTATCAGCGTTAATTTTTTCAGCTATTATGATACTATCTTTGGTGAATATTCCGATTCGTGCAGAGGATAAAGCTACCACTGTCACTGGAAAAGTCTATGAGTTTAATGCGAAGAGCAAATATGAAATTTCCACAGCAGAAAACTACGTCGATACGACTCAAAGCAATACATATGGTGAATTCCTACTTGATGGCAACATCAAAGTTGTTCCTGACAAGGATGGAATTCCTGCGTATGAGATTATTGATGGAGAATTATCCTTGATTTATAAGTACGATGATGCTTTATTGAACGCGGAAATTGATTCTTGGCATTTATACAGTGACGCTACGAAGGAGATTGATGGAAATAGTGTTGGAGAAAAGATACAAAACGGCACTATATGGCTTCAGACGTCTATGGATAAGAAGAATTGGACTAATGCTTTTCTTGTAAATAATGCTTTTAGCATAACACCAAATAATTCTGATTCATTTTATATAGCAAAAGATATCGAACTTATCAATGGTTGTTATTACAAACTTGTGATAGCTTATGAAACACGTATCCGAACTGAAGATAGCAATTTTTTAATGATTAATACAGATAAGTTTGATTATAAGAAATATGCCGAGGTCTACGAATTCTATGCTTATACGGATGTTGGAAAACAACAAGAAATAGACTATGAGCATACCTATAATATAGGTTCAAAAGTTCGAGTAAAAGATTTTGATGGATATTATGGACAAGAGGATATTAAAAAAGATGATATCCATTATGGTTGGGATTTAGGTAATTTCTTTATAAGTGGTTATACTGACAAGCGTGCAAATGATGATGGAGATGTGGTTTTCTTAAAAAACACAGGGGATAAAGTTACACTCTGGTTTAATCTTGCACAGGATTTAAATTCTTTGAATGGAAATAAAGAATTAGCTATAACAAAGGACAGTGAAGGATACGACCAATATTTTGAAACTCCAAGAATTGATTTTGGCAAGGGAACAATGATAATTCGACATACTGACCATAATAACAATAAATCTGAACCTCAAATATACACGAATTATCTTGAAGCCAATACTTCTTTTGGTGCAAATACAAAGGTGCAACTTTTTGAGGAAGGCGATTATGAAGTAGCACTTGATTATGAGGTTACAAAGAATGGTATTATTGATAATATAGGACATTATCGTATATTCTTCAAATTCTCTGTGCGTAACGGAAATTGTATGTTTTATACTTTTGATACTGTAACAGGAAGTGAATTGTCAAATTGTTCAATCACTGAAAATGGTTTTCGACTTGACCTGGCAAACTCAAAGTACTTAAACGTGAATGTTAAACGTGAGGTATTAAAGGATAGCGCAGACGGTCTTGTAGAAGATACAAGATTTAATGCACTTGCAAAAGATGGTGCTGAATATACTGATGAAGGAATTTATACGATAACTGTAAGCAACCAATATGTTGATAACCCAACGGTCAGAAAAATTTATGTAGGAACAAACGATGTGCTACGTGCTCATGTTATAACTGGAAAATCCATACCTGAAATCATACAACTCGTTGATAGCGGAGCAACGATAAGGGAAGATGGAACAATTAAGGAACCAGTAATTACTGAAACAGAAACGGCAACTGAAACCACCCCAATACAAGAAACGGTTACTGAAATGTCTGTTGAAACATCGGTAGTTGAAACTGAAGAAATTGCAGATGTTATGGCAAATGTTGATAATGTAAATTCTGAGCATTCTGTAACGCCGATTGTAATAACAATACTAATAGTAGCAGTTGTATGTGCAGTTGTAATAGTCGTGATTGTTATTAAAAAGAAAAATGACAATCTATCAACCGATGATGAGAGAGGTGCAGAATAATGAAAAGAATGATCGCATTGCTTATTTGCGGAGCAATTCTCTTAACCGGCTGTACTCCTACAAAAAAGAGCACGAATCATAGTACGGATGTAATATCGGAAGTTGAAACTACTGAAGAAGTTGTTGCTGAAACAATTACTGAAACATTGGAAATAACAGATTTGAATGATGTGGATATTTCTTATCGGTCTTTAGATGATGAAAATCTGCTTTCTCATATTGAGGACTTGGTGTATAGTGAAACTGTTAAAAGCCTTGATAGTGACAAATATTTTGTAGAGAATGTCAGTGCAATTTATATTTCTAAAGAATATCTTGAAGAGGTAGCCTACAATTCACAATCAAATGTTTATTTTGGATATACGATAGCAGAGCTTAATGACTTATTTGAAGGCTCAAAATATGTTTTTACATTAGGTGAGGACGGAACAACGATTGTTCAGGAATTAGTAGAAATTGAAGATAACGACACCGAGCAAATTCTGCAAAATGTTGCAATCGGAACAGGTGTAATTTTCCTTTGTGTTACGGTTTCTGTTGTATCAGGTGGAGTAGGTGCACCTGCAATTAGTATGATATTTGCTGCTTCTGCAAAAACAGGTACAGTGATGGCTTTGTCATCTGGTGCCTTTGGTGCAGTTTCAGCAGGTATCGTCAGGGGAATTGAAACAGGCGATATGAACGAGGCTCTTGAAGCTGCAGCACTTTCTGGAAGCGATGGTTTCAAGTGGGGCGCAATTGGTGGTTCTGTTTCAGGTGGGACAAGTCAAGCTATTTCATTAAAAGGTGCTACATTAAAGGGTTTAACTCTGAATGAAGCCGCTATGATACAAAAAGAATCAAAATTACCGTTAGACTTCATTAAAAACTTTCATTCAGTGAATGAATATAATGTGTATAAAAATAGTGATTTACAAGTAACTACTATTAATGGGAAATATGCTTTCACCCAAAAAATTGATTGGGATTTTATAGGTGATATTGAGGATGGCAGAACTAATGCTCAAAGGGTATTAGATGGTTTATCTCCTCTTGATTCAACAGGGAAACCATATGAAATCCATCATATTGGACAAGAAGCAAATTCACCATTTGCAATATTGACACATTCACAACACCACGATAATTATACTACTCTTCACTCTAATACAGGAGCAACTGAATCTAAAATAAACAGAACAATATTTGAGAAGGAAAAGGATGAATTTTGGAAATCATTTTATGAAATGACACAAGGAGCGTAATCAATAATGATTGATGATATAATTAAAGTATTACCCAAGTTAAATGCATTTAGAGCCAGAAATTCAGTTGATTTCAAAACAATAAAAAATGCTGAAAGTAGGCTTAACCTTGCTTTTGCGGATGAGTTTTCACGTTACATAGAATCCTTTGGCGTAGCATCATGTTATGGTCATGAGTTTACAGGCATATGTAAATCATCGAGATTGAATGTAGTTGATGTTACGATAAGTGAACGAGCAAACAATCCTGATGTACCCAATGATTGGTATGTAATCGAGCAGGCTAATATTGATGGAATTGTCATATGGCAAAATCAAAAGGGTGAAATATTTCAAACACAACCTTATTGTGACAGCATAAAAATTGCAAACTCTATTGTTGAGTATATTACTTTAATATAGTAGCTATAGTAATCATTTTTGAGAACGACAGTTATATGTTATTAATGCTTGCAATTGATTAATTTCTATGATGATATTGAGATAAGTAATTATTGTGTTTATTTAACCAATTTCTGTTAATATCGGCAAATTCTATCTTGAAATAGCACTTGCCACTATCTTTATTCAAACAAGTATTCTTTTTGTATTTATTATCGATGAATGGAATTGCGTTTTCAAGGCTTTTAAATCCGATACTGAAGGGCAATCAAAATATATCGGTCTCGTGACTAGCTTAAAGAACAACCTTATGTTGCACTAAATATTATGCAAAGTCCATCCACAATGATATTGAAAAAGCGGAAAAGGTTTAAATACGCTAAATTCCACAATGTTCAAAAATCAAGAAAAATTTCTCAAGCCAAATCCACATAAAAAGCAAAATAACCCAATTTATGGATTTATTGATAATTCATTTATTATATGATATAATTAAAATATATAAATTATATTGGGGAAAGTTTTATGAGCTACACGAGAAAGAAATTAATATTTAAGCTCGAACAAAGTAAAAATAAAATGCATTTATTCTATAAACAGGATTTTATTAATTATCGAGGAAAAACTTCAGATACAAATGAAATGTATTCTGAAGTTGTCTGTGAGTGGCTGTTGGATAATATTACATTGCTTGATAATATTCCGATGATAACTCGTAAGAAATCATATAAAATAGAAAGTCATGACGGAGTAATAAAAAATGCCAATAGTGGTCGTGAAGAAGAAATAATTGCAATGAAAATGTATGGCAATGAGTATGATTGTATTGGTGAGATTATTGATTATCAAACACCTTTGAAAAATAACCGCTATGATGAGGCTGGAAAAATTGATCTACTTTCATATGATGGAACAACGCTTCGAATTCTTGAATTGAAAAAGCCAAATAGTGATGAAACTATGCTTCGTTGTGTGCTTGAGAGTTATACATATCTTAAAACAATTGATAACGCCAAACTACTTGAAGATTTTGGGATTTCTTGTCATACACTGGTGAAAGCTTGTCCGTTTGTGTTTAGAAATGGTGAACAGCATAAGGAAATGCAGCTAGGACGTCCTTATTTAAAGCATCTCATGGATTTATTAGACACCAAGCCTTATTATATAAGCACAGTTGATGGAAAATATATTATAACGGGTGATTAAATGAAAATCCATATTCATAGAGGACAAAATCAAATCGGTGGCTCTATCATTGAGATTTCCACCGACAGTACAAAGCTAATATTTGATGTTGGTATTGAGCTTGACGAAGCAGAACAGATAGAAGTTCCTCAGATAGATGGACTTTTTGTCGGTGAGAAGAAATACGACGCTGTTTTTGTATCTCATTATCACCCCGATCATATTGGTCTGCTTGGAAGTCTTGTCAAAGATATACCTGTCTATATGGGTGAAAAAGCCTTTTGTGTACTGAATTCAGCTTATAAATACAGAAATCTTGATGTGCCGTTTAATCCTGAATATATTTATGACAGAAAAGCTGTGAAAATAGGTGATATTACTGTAACACCATTTCTATGTGACCATTCTGCTTTTGACTCATACATGCTTATTGTTGAAGCTGAAGGCAAGTGTGTTCTTTACACAGGCGATTTTCGAGCAAATGGAAGGCTTGATTTTGATAGATTACTTAATAGCTTACCAGAAGTTGATGCTATAATTATCGAAGGAACTACGCTCTCCCGTGATGATAATATCCGTAATATCGAAGAAGAACAGCTCGAAGAAATTGCTGTGAATTATCTTGAAAAGCACGGTGGTCCTGCTTTTATAATGATGTCAGCAATGAATATTGACAGGCTTAAAACCATTGAAAATGTTGCAAAGCGCACAGGCAGACTTTTACTCGAAGATTTGTATACGGCAAGAGTTGCTGTTGCTTCGGCTTGTGCTGTTCCTGACCGTAAAAATGGAGTCCGTGTCTTTATGACAAAAGGCGACAGCGAATACGATGAACTGTGTAGTTATGGTTCAGCAAAAATCGGAAAAGCAGGAATAGCAGATTCACAATTCATTATGTGCGTTCGTTCATCAATGAAAGGATACCTTGAAAGGCTTAATGAGCTTATGTCCTTTGAAAATGGCGTGCTTTTCTACGGTATGTGGAAAGGTTATATGGAACAGCCGTATATGAAAGACTTTATTGAATTTATGCAAAGCAAGGGTGTCAAGTTGCATATTCTCCATACGAGCGGACACGCTGATTCGATGACTATTGACAGATTTATTCAGAAAATCAAGCCGAAAATTATCATACCTGTGCATACAGAAAATGCGGAGTGGTTCGAAAGATATGGTGACATTGTTCAAAAGTCAAAGGAAATATATGTTTAAAAATAAAAGAGAATTTTTATGTGTTAGCTAAATGATAAAAACGACATTCAACGATTGACGTTGAATGTCGTTTTGTGTTAATTAGAGAAATTTTTGAATTTCAGCGTATGCTTTGCGATAGAGTTCAGATACTCTTTTAACAGCATCATCATCTGTAACTGTTATTACGTTTGAATAAAAAATGGTATTATTACTATTAATTGTTGGCAAAAATTCAAGAGCAAGAGGGTTATTACCTAACGTGTTAAAAAATAAAGCCTCACTATGTTTCGTTTGACAAATCAAAGAAAGATGTACATCTACATTAGAGTTTTTACGTGATAAATAGTATTCTAAAGAAAAATTAAAACCATTTTTTGCAACGAAAAATTGTTTACAGCTTATATCAGAAATCTTAACCCCAGTACGTGTGGTTCTAGGTAACCAAGGTGTAAATTCGCCTAAATCAGCAAGTTCATGTCTTATTCTATCTGCAAGAAGTCTATTCTTTTTACGGTTTTCCATTTCTTGTTCTTTGTCATTTTCTTCCGCATCATTAATTGAAACTACGGAAGAACATTTCAACACACTCTGAAGATTAGCAAGTTCTTTTTCAGAAATCTTATCATCGTTATCATTTTGAAGGGATTTATAAAAATACATAACAAATCTTTTTAGTTTATTATAGTATTTGCTGTTGTCTTCAGCAGTTTGCTCATCAGCTAAAATTTCTTTGATACAATCATCAGTTGTTTCGCAATTTCCAAGCTGTTCTAATAGTTCTGAATCAATAGGATTTGAAGCAAAATACTGATAGAGTTTTTCATGTCCCATTTGCATACATATTATTGAAAACAGAATTTTATGACGTTCAGTTTCATTAAGTCCTTTAACACTTGATTTTGTAATGATATCGAGAAGCTGATATGTATTAAACAGTCTTTTCATGCTTCTGGGGTTAAGGCCAATGGAATTTTGAATAAGATGAACGAATAGATCAATATCTGAATCTGAAACAGAAATATCCATGTTTTGTAACGAGTTTAATACATAATTTTTTATATCATACTGTGCAACAGGAACTTTGAATGGAAGTTGAATAATCTTGTCAAAAAAGCTTTTGCCTTTTTCTTCGCTTACGTCAAGTCCGTATTTTTGTCGGATACCACGGGTTACAACATCATAATCAACAGCAATTACAAATACGCAATCATTACATTCAAGAAAAAGCTTCAGGACTTCAAGAAGTTCAACAGCCTTTTCTGGCTGTAGACGATCTAAATCATCTACAAAAACTACAACACGGTTCTTGTTTTCCTTTTTAATTTTTTCATCAACAGCTTGTTGAAATTTATCCTTTAACTCAAGAATTTCACGAGCATAATTTGTTGAATTTTCGGGAGTCATCATTTCTTCTGCTATGTCAGCAGCAGCGCCACCTATTGTAGTGTCAGCCACAACTTTTACAGTTTTTCTTGCAAACCCTACCAATCCACTCATTACTTTTGTTATCATTTTAGGTTCGCAGCCGAGCATATCAAGCATTACTTCCATCATGGAAAAAACAAGGCTATTTCCCATATCAAACTGTGAAAACTGCCAAGTGTTAAACCAAATAGGATGAACTGTATCAGAAATTTTTTCCTTAATCATGTTCATCATACTGGTTTTACCGCTACCCCAGTCACCTTGAATAGAAATAGTCATAGGTGTTGCACATTTCTTTATAAATGTACTCAAACCATCAATATAGGTTTCAATATGAAATAAATCTTGTCCGACTCCTTCAGCGGGAATGTCGGTATTGCCAATGTTATTCTTTTTCATTGCATTTTTCCTCCATTTTAGAATTAGTGGATTTTATCATCCATCTATAATAACATTTTCATCATATATAATAGTATTTGAATATTGTTTTGTATTTTTCTTTGAATAATATTTGTTTGTGAATTGTTATTTTAATTATAACACATATGAATTTATTAAGCAAGTAATGGATTAATACTATAAGATATAAAGTAACTCTACAAATTCCATCTTGAAAAAGCTTTGTATATATGCTATAATATTATGAAAGTAGGAGGTGTAAGTATGGGGATATATCTGAATCCAAGCAATGATTTGTTTGCAAGGGTAATAAATTCTGAAATATATGTAGATAAGTCCAGGGTTATTGAACTTACAAACCGAGTTTTAAATACAACCCGTGAATTTATATGTGTAAGTCGTCCACGCCGTTTCGGTAAATCTGTAACAGCAAGTATGCTTTCTGCATATTACAGCCGTGGATGCAGTTCAGAAAGCCTATTTGACAATCTTGATGTATCTGCTTGTGAAAGCTATGCAAAATATCTTAACAGCTATAACGTAGTTGCACTTAATATGCAGCAGATGTTAAGCCGTGCAGCCAACCCTAATGATATAATAAGCTGTATTCAGAGTACTGTACTTGCTGAACTCCGTCAGGATTTTGATTTACCTGATAGTATTGAACGACTTATAGATGGTTTTGAATATATATACAATCATCACAAGAATGGTTTTGTTTTTATAATTGACGAATGGGATTGCCTTTTCAGAGAATATCCTTCAGAGCAAGATGCACAGCGTAACTATCTTGATTTCCTTCGCGATCTGCTTAAAGACAGAAGCTATGTTCACCTTGCATATATGACTGGTATTTTACCTATTAAAAAGTATGGTACCCATTCAGCTTTGAATATGTTTACAGAGTATTCTATGATGGATCCTGGACCATTTGCTGATTATACTGGCTTTACTGAGGACGAAGTTCGTTCACTCTGTAATAAATATAATATGGACTATAATGTTGTCAGCAATTGGTATGATGGATATTCATTTGAAAATGGAAAGCATATTTATAGTCCTAAATCTGTTGCTGATGCAATGTTTGAGCAGAAATGCAAGAGCTACTGGACCAAGACAGAAACTTATGACGCACTTAAAAAGTATATCAATATGAATTTTGATGGTCTGAAAGCTGCTGTAACAGAGATGCTTGGTGGAAACAAGCTGAAAATTGAGCCACGGAGCTTCCAGAATGATATGACTTCATTCGGTAGTAAGGATGATGTTCTTACACTGCTTGTGCATTTGGGATACCTTGCTTATGACCAGCATAAGCAGAGCGTGTATATACCTAATCTTGAAGTATCAGAGGAATTTGTTCTTGCTATTACCAATAGTGAAGAATGGGGAAGAGTTGCAGAAGATATTGAAAACTCTGAAAAATTGCTTCAAGCTACTCTTGATGGTAATGCAGACATTGTAGCACAGTATATTGATAGAATACACCGTAATTATACTGACCCGCTCCACTATAACGATGAAAATGCTTTGAGGTATGTTGTAAAGTGGGCATATCAGAGTGCAAGAGCTTATTATAAGATAATTGACGAAATGCCAGCAGGAACAGGATATGCAGATTTAGTATTTTTACCAATAGTTGCAGATAAGCCTGCTATGGTTATTGAATTGAAGTATGATAAGTCTGCTGATGTTGCTGTTGAGCAGATAAAGTTAAGGCACTATTATGAAACTTTAAGTGGTTTTTCTGGTGAGGTTATGCTTGTAGGAATAAGTTACGACCGAACTACTAAAGAACATAAGTGTATGATTGAATGTTTAAGTGATATATAAATTTTATTCCCCATATTCTTTGTTGAATATGGGGAATAATTGGATTATATCATACGAAGTGTAAGCAATGAGTTATATTGTAATAAAGTAAAAATCATAACACAGTTGTATCATGTGCAGTACTCTTTTGCTTAAAATGAAAAATTGTTATTGCAGAAAAAATAGGAGATTAAATACATGGAAAAACAATTACTGAATCTGTATAAAGAGATTTTCAATGCTAAAAACAATACTCCTGTATGGGCTACGCACAAGGTTACATTAGGGCATGAGAATGAACTGGTGCATTGTCCGATTCCCTTTGTCGGAAAGAATTATTCTGCTCAGGACAAGAAAATACTTTTGTATGCAAGTGCCGAAAATCTGTCTGATTATTATAAAAATGGAGGATACCTGGATGATGATAACTTCGCTGTTAATCGTCATCGGAATTTTTATAATGATTCTGTTTCAAAGAATATGTTTTTCCCGAATGTACATATTCAACCAATAAATGATGGTGTACTTCTTATTGTTGCTTTGTATGTATATCAGAAATATTGCAATAATGATAATGTTACTCCTTCTGAATTTATGGAAAGAATTGCATTTGCTAATTATTGCAAATATACCATTCAATCTTCAGAAAAGAATAAGGATTATGCATCAAATGCAGAATATTTAAAAGAATCTCATAGTTATATTGAACAAGATATTGCTGTTCTTAAACCAGATATAATTATTATGCCAAAATCCATATATCAGATCAATAAAAAGTTTATTGACAGCATAAAGGGGAGTGCAGTAATTATTCCGATATATCAAATCAATGCTCGTAATGTAAATCTTCGCATAAAGAAGTATCCTTCTACGGAGTATTCGAAATTAAATAGCGTAATAGCTGAATGGTATGATAAGTTGGAGAGTAACGGTTTTAAAGGAAAGACAAAAGAAAATTTTCTTTCAGTATTTAAATATATAAATGAATGCATATCGCAAATTGAGTAGTTGTAAAGGGGAACTGCGAAAAATTCTGTAAAAACAAAAACTTTGATTTTATATTACTGAATCTTGATTCAAAATGGGATTTGTGGTATAATTAATAAATAATTAAAAATCAAAGGGAGTGAGAAGATGACATTTGTTCTGATGAATAAAGATGTGCCATGGCTTTTGTTCAACTGTAAACGAGATGAATATGATGAAGTACAACTGAAAGAACTTGAATGGCTTACAGATATGCGTCCCATAGGTTATGGTGATTTGTTCAGCTTTCTGGATAGAAGAAAAGCTCCCAAGCATCGAAAGCATATCGAACAGCTTCTTGAAAGATATGGCTGTGCAGATATTGATGGATTTATTCAGGTAACTCATGCCGTTTCCCTCAATGACACCTTCTGGGTAAAGGAGCAGAATAGCAGCCTGCAATGGGAAGATGTTTCCCTTTACAGTAATACATTTGATGAAATGATTGCCAATGCGGCATTTGATGGAGCAATGAGTGATACAGATATGTCCTCAACCTCTCCCGAATTCGGAACAGACGGCTCATATGCAAAGTGCTGGGTCAGAGAACCAGATGGAATATATCTCTGCAAAAGCGGAAGTGCTACATTTGAGCTTGAGCCGCTTTCGGAATATCTTTCTTCACAGCTTGCCGAAATAATCTGCAATGATACCGTGACTTATGATATGGCTTTTCTTCATGAAAAGCTTGTCAGCAAATGCCGTCTTTTTACCGATGAGCATTACGGACTGATAAAGATAGGTAGGGTAGTCAGTGGAAGTAAATCTGTTGCATCTCTGCTTGAATACTATGAAAAAATCGGCAACGGTGATGATTTCAGACGTATGTGCATATTTGACGCTCTTATTCTGAATATTGACAGACACCTCGGTAATTTCGGTGTATTAGCCGATAATGATACTATGGAAGTTATCAGAATGGCTCCCGTATTTGATAATAACCGTTCGTTGTGTTTTGATCTGGATAATGACCAATTGGAAAATATTGAGTGGTATCTGAAAAGGGTTAAGCCTTCGATTGGTTCGGACTTTATAGCAACCGCAAGAGGACTGATGACCGATGAAATACGTCAGGAGTTAAAAAACTTGAGCGGATTTCACTTTAGGCAGCATCCGACCATTAGTGTTGACCCCAAAAGGCTTGACCTGTTGAGTGACATTGTAAATCGTCAGATTGATAGAATACTGAATTGAATTAAATCCGATAAAATGATTAATGAAATATATGTTTTTTGTTTTTGATATTAATGACAAGCTTTTTTTGTCCACGATTTGTCCACGGATTTGTGGACACACATATTATCAAATGATTTTTTATATGTGAACTATGATTGCAACAATACACTTCAAATAACGTAATATAGCCATTTGTAGGGTGTGATTATGCTTTTGAAGAAAAAGATCAAAAACTGCGTCTGTGCTTGGGTAACAACCCAATGGTTGGTGCTACTGTTGCTTGTGCCGTTGCGGTTGAGGAAAGCTGGAAAAAGTAATTCTGGACTTACCCAACTTGCGAAAGCAAGAATAGAAAAAGGTCTTAGTATTGCCGATATAACTCGACTTACAGGCTTAAGCTATGATAATTATATCAAGTACGAGCATGAAGAGATTGAGGAGCAATACAAGTGCATCGAAACGCTGAAAAAGCTTTCAGATGTCCTTGGTGTAGACCTTTTGACTGATTACCATAAATTTAAGATGGAATCTTCTCAATTTGTATGTGAATATATGGAAAGAAACAATATTTCAATCCGTAAATTTGCTGAAAAATGTGGAGTGAGCGACACTACTGTCAAGAATTGGCGTAAAGGTGTTTGTGCACCGTCTTACGAAATATGGGAAAAGTTTTTTAAATAATTAATAGGCTGTTGTACCGATTGGTATGACAGCCTATTTTCTTTTTACAGATTGAACTATGCAGGATTTGGTATTATAAAATTGATATCAATTCAGCATATGAAACAGGTTACTTAAAGGAACCGAGTATTCTGGAGCAGATAAAGTGAAACGATGCAATCTCGTTATAGATATCTACAAATTTTTGAGTGAGAGTTCAAATCCTTCTATCCACGCATAAATTGACGATAAGTCGTCAACTAAAAGTCCGCAAACACATTGTTTGCGGACTTTGTTTCGTTGGTTGGTGATTTTATAGCGGAGTTGTCAAAAAGAAACAGAATGATAAATAAAAAATGTCAGCCTTTTAATAACATTTACTTTTCAATGGATATTGAGCTATAATTTTGCAAGCCTGCGCTTGCGTTACAAATATAAAATTGATACTCTCCTGCTTCGGGTGCTGTGAAAGGCATGGATAATCCATTTTCAGTGACCTTTCCGCTGTATAGTTCAACTGCATTGTTGTTGAATATATATCCGGCAATAAGGCGTTCTCCATTGTCATCAGCGTATTCAGGAGTGAGATTTGGAACAATATTTATAACAGCACTTTCATTTTCATTGAATGAAAAGCCTGCTTTATTCTGGCTGCCAAGTATAATCGTCTGACCATTGCCGTATGCGATTTTCTCCCAATATCCGTCATCGGAAGCAAGCATATACATATCCTCTGTAGGTAAGAAATCGCCATTTGTTTTAATCTCATCAGGCGATATTTTTTTGCCGATATCCTCAAGCATTGAAAATCCGTTTACGGGATTTTGCGGCAATGGCTCTGCGATAACAAGAGCCTTGTCATATTCCGTCAAAACGTATTCCAAATTCAGCTCCTCCGATACAAAGAAGGGGACATCGTCAAAGCCTGTGAAGCCGATACTTTTCCAGCTGTCATCGGCAATATAAATGCGTGCGGAAACCTCGTAGCAATCCTTGTTTCCTCCTGCGATAAAGCTGCTTTGTCCGTCATCATGAGTAAAAGACATATCTATTATTCCATCATAGCTTAAAAGTAATTCCAAAACAACGAAGTTTAATCCGTTTTCATTTTCAAGATAAACATCATTGATTGTGACGCTTTTAATATCAATATCACGACCGTTGATTTTTATGTCATTGCTTTCATATGTGTTTTTTCCTCCGTATACATTGATAACATATTTTGAATCTGTAAGATAATGTACGGTGTAAAGTCCTTCTTCGTCAGACATAAGATAACCGCCATTAGTGGAGCAATATATATTGTGCTCCTTAAATCGAAAATCGTAATGTGTAATCGGAACAGTGCTTGTTGTATCAGCAGAAACAACAGTTGAATTGAGCGGGTTTGTACAGAGAATTGCACAGGCTGTAAGAACTGCAATCACTGAAACAACAGAAATTATCAGCTTTGGCTTTTTAAATTTAATCACGTTTTTCACCCTTTCCTTAACGCTTGTTTCACCAAATGCAAGAGGGACAGGCAATCCGCTTCTGCGCATTGACGTATGCAGTAAGGCTTCCGAGTAGCTTGCTTTTTCGCCGCACATTTTCAGCACAGCTTCATCGCAGGACATTTCCATATCCTTGTTATAAAATACATATGCAAGCCAGATAATCGGGTTAAACCAATGAAGACACAGAGCAATAAATGCAAGAAGCTTTGTTATGTGGTCAAACCTGCGTATATGTATGTGTTCATGAAGAATAATCAGTTTACGCTCGCTGTTAGGAAGACCCTGCGGAACATAGATTTTAGGTAATATACCCAGTGTAAAAGCGGTAAAAATGCGGTCGGATTCGTATATGCGGTCTTCTGATTTTATTGCCGTTTCAAGCTTTTGGGACAGCGACACATATGAGATTATTCCATACAAGCTGAGAACTGCAAAACCTGTCAGCCAGATTGCAAACAATATTATGTCTGCATCAATTCTGCGGCTTTCCGCAGAGGATTCTGTTATCGGTGGAGCATCGATTGTATAAACAGGTTCAGCAACAGCAGTGTAATCAACCTGATGTGTAATGATTTCTTTAGGTGGTTCATATAAATCAGGCTTGTCAAACACATTGTACAAGCTTAATCCACTTTCTATTCCAAAGGGACACAGACACCGAAACAGAACAACCAGCCACAGGATATAGCTCCATTTTTTCGGAGCACCCTTCAGCAGAAATCTTATCAGCATGACCGCAATAGCGGCAATGCTTGCCATAATCGTCATTTTTTCAAGAGTAACGATAAATGTATTCATAATTATTCCTTTGCTTTGTCAATCATCTTTTTCAATTCTTCCGCTTCTTCAGCAGTTATTTTCTTTCCGTCAAGAAATGCAGAAATAAACGCAGGCAGAGAACCGTCGAAATTCTTTTCTATTACTGTTTCGCTTTCATATTTTGCGACCTGTTCACGGCGAACAAGTGCCGTAACAACAGCATTTTCATTTTTTACAAAGCCACGTTCTGCAAGCTTTCTTATCATATTGAATACCGTAGATTTTTTCCAACCAAGCTTCTCAAGGCAAAGCTTTGAGAGTGCTGTCGAGTTTACAGGCTCATTTTCCCAGATAATCGACAACAGACGGTATTCGGCGTCAAAGAGCTTATATTCGTCCATAAAATATCTCCTTTCTTGTTGGTTTGTTTTGACAAACCTTTGTAATAAGTTTATCACGACAAACCTCAGATGTCAATGTAATATATAGACAAAAATATCTTTACAAATTTGGTTTGTTGGTACAAACCATTGCTTTGTAAAATAAAAAAGTAAGGGTACCGAGATGGTACCCTTTTGCTATAAATTGAATATGAAGCTTCAAAACCCAACCCAAACCAGATTATCCTCATTAACTATATCATTATATGCCAGTCCTAACTCTACGGAAAGCAAACCAAAACAATCTCCGATAATTGTAAAATCGTCACTTCCTGCCGACAGCTTAATAGTCTTGTTGTTCTTGTTCAGAAGCATAACATTGTTAAACCCATCGGTGAGAATTACAAACCTTTCGTCAGGCTTTTCGGACAGCTTTTTCAGTAAAGCAGAACGTGTGCCATTGTTTATGGAATAGCTTGTAATCAGCTTGCTTCCATCCATATTGAAGTGCAATGTGCCGATTTCTTCAAGGTCTTGCGTAAAAATGAAGCATTGCATTGTTTTTTCAACCTTGTTTGTATTTACATTATACATTTCCGCACCGCAAACTGAAAAGTAACAGCCGCTCATATTGCTTGCTGACGGCTCAGATGAAAAGTAATCTCTGACCTGCTGTTGAAAGGTATTGTCAATAAGAAGTTTGTACAAATCAACAATTGGTTCGTGTTCAGTATTAAGCACAGATATGTCACAGGTGTTGTGCGTAACGACGTTACCTATTATTTCATATGATAATATATTGTCTTCAAGATTGTATGCATTATATAAGTTCTGAATGTTACTGATATGAGGAGAATAGCCTGATATGGTGTATACTGTATTATCTTCAAGTATGGCATACTCTGATACTCCTGCATAAACCATAGCAAATTCCTTTTGTGGATTAGCTTCAAGAAGCTCACAAAGCTTGTCTTCATTGTCGGAAAACGCAATCTTAGCAACCTCTGCTGCACCATCCTTTTTTCGTTGCAATGCCATTTCTCCGCACAATTTTCCGTTTTGGAGCATAGGCAGCGTTAAAAAATTATAGTCAAGACAATTCGTTTCTGCATTAACGTGATAATAACCATTAGTGCTGATTTGGCAATCTTCAGGTATTATGCCCATTTTCATTTCGGAAGTTACTTGTTGTAAAATTTCCTCTTCTGTAAAAGGTACACCTGATGTATAGACCTGAGCATTTCCGTCAAGGTAAGGTTCTTCTGTATTTCCTGCTATTGTTGTTTCAAGTGATAAATTATTATTTGATTCGCTTACTTCTTTTACAGTTGCTCCCGAATTTTTGTCAATTGTTTTACAAGCTGCCAAGGTAACAACAATGAAAAATAAACATACAATAAGTTTAATATATTGCATACTGTAATGGTCAAGCATTTTTGTAACACCCCTAATTATTTCACACCTAACATTTTCTCATAAGGCGTTAAGTATCCATCATAAGAATGAGGATAAATCTGATTATACCAACCCTGATTGGAATGAAGTATTAGTTCTTCAGATTTGCAGTATGTTGCTTTCAAAACAGAAAAATATAGCAATAATTATTCTTTTAAGCATATAAATACATATCTTCCATTGAAATGCTAAAATAGCAACTATCCGAATAGCCAAGATGCTTATCATTTAATACTTCAATTAATACTGACGAACATAGTATATATGCACCGTCTTGAATTATATCATTTGAATCAACTTTGATATGTGATGTTAAAATTATGGTTTCGTATGGTTGGAAAACATATGTATATATATCACCTGTAGCAACGGGATTGACATTGGAATAGCTTGCCAATTCCGCTACTTGTTCATAGGAATCATGTCCTGACATAATATTTACCGCTAATTCCTGTTCTGTCATATTGGTTAGCTTATATTGAATAGTAAATTCATCACCAATTTGTACATTTGTGTAATTTGATGCATCAAAATCAGTTGTCAGGGAAAACCACGCAAGTTTGGAATATTTCATCTGTTCAATCTCTGTTTCTGTGAAAGCATCGTATATGCTGTTATTTGTTTTATTATATATAGAATTTTTATTGAAATATAGTGTGGATAGAATTATTGCTAAAAGAATTATTATACTTGCTTCAATTATTATAATAACCTTATATTTCTTCATATTATTTCCTTTCAAATACAAATTCTAACATAATCTATATATACGAAAAAGCACCCCATACGTTAATAGGTGTATTTAGCCATAATCTGCCGCAACACTTCCACAATATCAGGATTTGCATATCCACCTGAAAGCAATCTGTTTTCATACACCTTTTCCAGCTTTTCGATATAATCAGCAGTAACGCTCATATCAAGCTGACTTTCACGGGTGATTGTCGGGTCGTTCATAATGCCATAATCCCTGTAAGCAAACGGATTTCCAATAGGGTTAAGCATCGCACGCAGACCTCCGTCCACACCACAAAGGCTCATTTCGTTTGCCGCCTTGAAAAGATTACGCTGAGTGATTTTCCCGTTTTCGGAATAGCTGTCCATAATTTCCGCACGGATTTCAACATCGCTCATATCGCCGTAAAGTGCTTCTCTGCGTGCCTTTTTAGCTTCTGCCGCACCTCCGCAGGCTACGTTCACTTCATCGTTGAATTGACGTATTATGGACATATACTTATCGTAAGGAAGCGGGGGAGAAACGTAATCAATTGCCGCCGCATCAAGAAAGCTTTCACCGTAGCAATACTGATATTTTTCATAAATAGCCTTGTACTTGTCCGCATTGTTCATTCCCTCAAAGCCGCTTGCCTCCTGTTCGGCAGTAAGACTTGCAAAATGACCTGCGTTGCGGAAATCAAAACAGCTTGCCTTGTAGTCCATTCCTATTCGGATATACATATCCTGCGTAGAGTCACCTGTTTTGTAATACTCCTCCTCGCCAATAGTACGCTTTGAAAGATTAGCAACACCGATATTCTGTACGCTTGCCGAAAGGCTCAGCGTATCCTTGAAACTTTTAGACTCGTCTTTCGGTGCTTCTTCAAGCTTGCGGAAGTTATTGCGGTAACCGATAACATTTCCGCTACTGTCGAGTGAGCCAACGTAGCCGTATGTATTAGTTCCTGTAATCATAATGCACCTCCTAAAAATTTCGCCATAACCTGATTTAAAACATCCCCATATTCAGGGTGATAATAACAGTTTGTTGCAACTCTGCTTTCGTAAATTCTCTGCATATTTCCAAGATACTCAGCAGAAACCTCATCATCAAGTATAGCTTCACGAAGTGCAAATTTGTCGTACTTCATTTCAGTGAAGATATTAAATCCGTAAAAAACTCCAGGGACTTCTCTGCAAGGGTCAGCACAATTTATTAATTCTGCACCTACACCGCAGCGTCCCATTTCGTCAGCCATTTTTATAAAATCACGAATAGTCATACCTTCATAGTAATACTTATCAATAATTTTTTCACGGATTTGATAATTACTCAGATTTTCACCATAAAGTGCTTCCGCTCTAATTTTACAAAAGTCAGCTTCACTTCCGCAAGCCGCTTTAACCTCGTTCACAAACTCTCTAGTTATAAGACGATATGGGTCGTCCCAGCTCATTGGATTTTCGTAGCATACCGAAAACGCAAAAATGAAATTTTCACCGTAGCAATGCTGATACTTTTCATAGATTGCTTTGTATTTTTCAACATCTGTCATTCCTGTGAAGTCCTCATTTGCTGTCAATTCATCAAAATCACCTGCATTGGTAAAATCAAAACAACTTGCCTTATAGTCCATACCCATCTTTTGATTGGGAGGGTACTCTATAGGGTCACTAAATTCAGCAACCGGCAGCTTGTCGATTTCCAAATTATAATTTTGGGCTTTCTCTGCCTGTGCCGCCTCAACTGTTTCAACCAAATCACGAAAGCTCATGTTGGCGCAGGAGCGTTCGCTGTGAGTAGGCAAGGAAGCGTTTTTATTGATAACATTTCCGTTGTTATCAAGTGTTCTTACATATGGATTATAGCTAATATTATTTATCATATAAATTCCTCCTGATAAATTAAATTCGGCGTTTAGTATAATCCCTTTTTCCCTCAGATATATTAAACCATAAAATATATTTTACGGCTTAAAACTAATTGTTTTCGCTGTACAACTTTGCAAGCAGAATTTCCGTCATGGAAAAATCGTCAGACCTTGCTTCATTGCTTAGCTTCTGTACCTTGCAATATTGCTCAACCGTATCACGCAGTCCTCTTGAATGTGACTTTATGTATTCAATTCTTTCCGTTGCCTTTTGAACAAAGTTTTCCTCCGTTCTTCCCGAACGTTCAAACAACGGACTGTTTTCGTCAGCCTCATTCAGATATGCCGAGCGTATTCCCGTTATTGATGAAAGTGCGTCAGCGTATTGGTTGTAAACCTTGCACATTATGTTCTCGAAAAAAGCAGGACGATTTTCACTCACCTCATAAGGCTCATCTGTAACAAGCTTATCAATAAGCTTCTGAACGTCTGCAAGCGCATTTTCCACAGCTTCACGGGACACTGTTTCACCCACTTCAAAGTGTCCGAAATCGTACTTGCCCTCGGGAATAATTATTTCTCCATCGCTTTCAAGTAGCTTTTCATAGTACGTTCTTTCATCGCAGTAGCTGTTGAAACGCTCAATGTCCTGCTTTTCGCCATTGATTTGCAAACGGAGAATTTTCTGCATCTCGGAATGAATTGCCGAAACAGATGAAGATTTATCCGCTTTTGTTTTGTTCGCTTCTGCAAGCATCTGAGTAATTTCAGCCTTTGTCTTGTCATCAGCCTTTGCGTACCTCTCGAAAATCGTGCTCAAATCAAGAGAGTCCGACCTGCCGCAAAGCTTTTCAAAAACAGCATTTCCTATCTGCTTTTTCTGCAATGGTGAAGCAGACGGAGAATTGATATTTATGTTGTTGGTGTTGATAATCATAGCTTACCTCCGTAACGTAAATTGCCAATCATATCTTTGATTGCATTTCTGTCCATAAGGCAGTTATCCTTGTAATTCGGGTCAAGGTATTGGTTCTTCATTTCCTTCATAACATCTTTGGATGTTTCGCCGATGTAATCGCCTCGGTTTGCGGCAAAATTATTCCTTGCAAGATAATTAGCCATTGTTCTTTCACTTGCTGAAATCAGCTTTTCGCAGTATGCTTCAAGTTCCTTGTTGAGTGCAGTGTAATCCTCATCAACAAGTCCGCCGACAGCATAGGCTTCGTCAAATTCCTTGCCAATGTCTGCAACTCTTTTGGCAATCTGTTCAGCAGAAAAGCCTTTGAGCCCTCCGAACATATTATTGAACTGAATACGGTTATCACGGTTCAAGGCATCCGTAACGCAATGACGAGCAACTCCGCTTGTGGAAAATTCACCTTTTGCAACTTCAAGAGCGTCAACATACAATGACTGCTTTGACTTTTCACTTACAATAACCGTGTCACGCTTTCTTTCCGTAGAAATTTTTACATTACAGTTTTTCGGCTGAACTTTTGAAAGGTCAAACTCAATATTGTTTTCCGATTTAAGCTCACGCATACCACGAGGATTTTCGCCGCAAAGTCTTACATTAACCAGCTGTGCAAGATTGGTGTTGTTTGTTATTGTCATAAAATCAATCCTTCCAAAAGATTAAAATTCTTCTTATCATATATATCGTCAGAAAATTTAACATCTTTAAAAATCATTTACATAGCTTTCTTTTACTCTTTGCCAAGCTGAAAACAAGCAAAAGAACAGACAGAATTATTCCCGCAGTGACATTGAAAATCTGACCGCAAATTATTGCTGAAAACAGGTTTTCCATAGGTGTGGCAGGGTCTAAAATTGTAAGCTGAAGCAGAATGTAAAGCAGTGAAAATGCCAGTCCTGAAACAGCAGGGATTACTGCCAATGAGAACTTTGCGGATTTACTTTGCAGTACCGCAGTTATGACTGACAGCATCAGCAATGCAGGAAGTATCACGGCAGTGCTGTTTACACGCATATCGTAGATATAAAACAGAGCGATAACCGTTGCGGCATAAATAAGTGCATAAGCAATTATAAATTTGTTATTCAGAAGCTTCTTCATAATTTTCCTCCTTACGCAATGACTTTGCAATTTCGTATACCGTTTCCTTATCAAGATTTGAGCGAACAGAAAAGATATAATAGCCGCCGTCCCATATAAAATGATGATAATTATGATTGTCGCAGTAATAAAACGCTTCACATTCGTATATATTTGTTTTCTCTATCTCAGCGCCCTCCGTGTTGAGAAGAATATCATATTCTGCCTTTGTCCACTGCTCAAAATTAATAATCTTATCGCCTTTGCGATACTCGGCACATCTGGAAATATCAGTTTCAAACCAGAGATCATACTCATAATCGCTTAAATCGTAGCTTATCGTATAAACTTCCTCAATGGTTTCGGGTATCAGATTTTTCACAACCTTTACAGACTCCGCAAGACGTATCATTCTGTCACGTCCGAGGTTTCCTATAATCTCCAGAATATAATCACCGTTATCCCAGCTTATAAGATATTCGTTATCCCATAAATCAATGATATAGCCATCGTGACCGTTAATAGCTATATACTCCATAACACGGTCTTCTGTATTTACGTTGACATTATATTTGTTTTTTACTGTCTGCATAAAACTCAAATATTTATTTTCAGCTTCATTTTGATAAAAATGATTAATGAATGGCATCCATTCAGCAGGTTCTTCGGAGTAACTGCACTCAAACCCCTCTGGCACATCAAACATATAGAGTTCCTCTATCACTCTCGGTGTACCTTCAGTGTCAGTCGATTTTACAACGGTATAGGTTTCGTGATGTTCAAAGGAAAACTGCTTGAACAGGCTTTCAAAAGCACCTGTACCAACAGCGGCAAGGACGGCAACAATCGCTGCTGTTGCAATGAATATGCCCAGCTTTTTGAAGGACAGGGCAGGTTTTCCGTGCTTCAAAAGCCGCTTCATTTTCTTTTCAAAGCCTGCGGAAAATTCGTGATGTGGAATTTCAGCAGGGATAAAGGCTTCACATTCTGAAATCATTGCTTCACGCAATGCAAGTATGAAATTACTTTCCATTCTGCACCTCCTCAAGAATATCCGCAAGAACTGCTTTCCCACGTTCTATACGTTTGTACACTGTGCCTTTGGGCAAGTTCAGCATTTCTGCAGTTTCCTTAACAGAGAAGCCCTCCACATAATGCAGAAAAAGCACGTCCTTGTACATCTGCGGAAGCTGCTTGATTGCCTCAACGAGCTCATTGTAACCGTAATTATCAAAGGACTCAACCTCTGTATTATCCTTTGCGGACAACTCCTGAATGAAGCTTTCCCGCCGCTTGTTACTGCGGAGAATGTTTATCGACGCATTCCGCACAATTACTACAAGATAGGGCTTGATGTCCTGACGGGAAATGTTATTCACTTTATCAAAATGCCTTGCAATATTCAGAAAGGACTGGTGAACAGCATCTTCTGCGTCCTCATTGTTTTTAAGTATCTTGAATGCAACCGCATACATCAGCTGGCTGTATTTTATGTAAAGCTCTTCAAACCTGCTTTTCAGGTCATTGGTTTCAATTACCGAAAGATATACTCCGAGCAAAATAGTTCCTCCGTTTTCGTTATAAATGTGTTCCTATATATAATAACATCTTTTGGAGTGATTTTTGGACAAAAAGCTTTAACTTGAAGATTATTTTTCTGAATGGCATAAAAATCTGTATCTGATTATGGTTGATATGACGAAAAACACCATTGCTTCCGATAGAGAAACAATGGTGCAGATAATTATTTAAGCATTAGCCTTCCTGTTAGTGTTGATTTTCCTTTCAGGCATAAGGTCTTTTCGGCGGTATACCGAGGCAAAAATTCCAACAAGTGCACCGCTTGTGACAGCATTGAATATTCCGTTACTCATAAATGGTGCAGTAACAAAGCTTTCCATTGCTGTTGTGTAACCAAAATTTGATGCAATAAAAGCAACCGACATAAATAGGAATACAATTCCGATTGAAAAAGCTGTAAGTTTTCCGAAGCGGTTTTGTATGCGGCTTGATATAATGAGCATTATCAAAGGCAGAAGCACAAGAATAACAGCAACAGTTATTCCTGCAAACAAACCGAATTGAGCAATTATTGCTGTTAAAATATGTGAGTTGTTAGCTTCCGTAAGACTTGTACTTATAACTCTGCTACTGCCGAAAAGTGTTGCTTCGGAAATGATTTCCCGTATCATATTCTGTTCCCAGTCAGCAGTTGAGCCGTTGTAGCGAATATTACGCAAAATCTTGACTACGGTTAAGCCGATTGCTGCAAGCGACGCAGGTATGTACATAAAAAGATATGCCGTTGTTTTATTTACTTTGAAATAATCGTCTTTGACAGCAATTGTCATAATTGCAAGTGCGGCAATACCCACAAGAATTGCTCCCGAAAGACAAGGTGCGTAAAGCGAAATGAGTGCAGGCGGAACAACAAGCACAAAACAGCTTAATACAAACCATTTGAAATTTTTTCCGCGCATTGAAAAAACAAATCCGCACATCAGCGGCACGAGAAGTGCTGACCCATAAAAAGCAAAATGTCCTGAAAGTGTATTTCGGAACGCAATTGTTACCCATTCAGTGCCGCTTACATTTGCAATATTAGCTCTGCCTACATTCCAAATCACTATAACTGCGAGTAATAGCGTAAAAGCAGCATAAGCAGTTTTAGGCTTGCGAACAAGAATTGTATAATCGGCAAAATAAAACAGCAATGCAGCTGCTATGCAGATGATTGCATTGGGAATATCACTGTTTATGAAAATATTATAAGCAGGCGGAAATGCAAAAAAGCCTTCTCCCAAATGCCGTGCAATAATACCTGTGAACAGAAGAACTAAAGAGGGGAGAAAAACGGCTAATGGAAAGCTTGGACGGTGTGCAGAGTCAAGTCCTACACCGGCTTCAACAGGGTCACCCATTGTTTTTACAGCTTCTTCCTCAGCATTTTCTTCGGGAAGTCCGACGGCAATAAAGGCTTCTGTCTGCTCGTCAATGTGGGATACAAGCTCAGCCTTCAATGGTTCGTGAACAGCTTTGCACCGAACCTGTTCAAGCACAGTATTGATATATTCATCCTTCTTCATACAGCCGCACCTCCGTCAAGAACCTTATTTACAGCACCGCTGAATAAACTCCATTCATTCTTTTTGTCTGCAAGGAAACCGTTGCCTTTATCAGTAATTGAATAGTATTTTCTCATTCTGCCGTTTTCAGCTTCCGCTTCCCGTGAAGAAACATAACCAGCTTTTTCAAGAGAATGTAGAAGGGGATAAAGCGTTCCCGCTTTAAGAGAAAAAGTGCTGTCAGAACGTTTTTCCAGCGTTTCAATCATTTCGTAACCGTACATTTCTTTTTCGGCAAGCAGATGAAGGATAAGCATTCCTGTTGACCCTGCCATAAGACCTTTATCGATTTTCATTGCACGTTGCCTCCTATATATAGATTATCTACATACATTATATATCGACCATCTATATATGTCAAGAGGAAAATATAATTTGCAAAAAAATTCTCCACGTATTCAAACGAAATAATTTTTTAAGCATTTACTTTTTGTAAGAAGTAATATATTTATTGAAAAAAATGGATATATATGCTATACTAAAAAAGACATATCTCAATAAATGTAAGGAGAACAGCTATGACAATAAAAGTAAACATAAAACAGCTCGGAAAAAAGAAGAGCAAAATTGCGGAAGCTCCGTTTAAGCTTGAAAATTCTCCCGTTACTGTTAAAGAACTGATATCAGAGGCAGTGCATACCTGTGTGACGGAATATAACCGCCGTGTTGAAAAGGGTGAAGCAGCAGAGCCGCTGTCGGCTGCTGAAATAAATGATATGAGCGAAATAGGGAAGATTGCTTTCGGGATAAATTACAGCGGCAAAAAAGCAAATGAAGCTGCCGCACTTGAAAATGCTTTGCAATCCTATGAGGACGGTCTGTACCGTGTTTTTATCGGTGAAAATGAAGTCGGCGGATTATCCGACAACATAGAATTAAATGAAAATGACAGCGTTACATTTATAAGACTTACAATGCTTACAGGAAGGATGTGGTAGTATGGCAAAGGTGAACGAAACCGAAGCAAGAGAAATAGGCAGGGCTTATTTAAATAAATGGCGTGCAGAAAGAACTGCCGCTGAGGAAAAATTACCTCAAAAGCTGAAAGATTTTTTGGTTGACTGCAAAAAATCGTTATCTGAGAATTTCACATCTGAATTGTATGATGTATTTTTGTATGGTCTCAAGGACGGTATATACAAAAAGCCCTCTGACTTTTTCAAGGCAGAATGTTCCGAGTTGTTCAATGGAGTGATTTATCCCCGAAGAGAGCAGGTCTTTTATCAGATTGTTGACAATATTCAGGATTGGGCTTATTCTGAATCGTCAGTACGACGTTCATTAAGAACAACTGTCCCTGTGGTGCTGTGTCCTAAAATTATGGAAGTGGTATATACCTTATATGAGCGTGACCATATTGACGCTGATATTTGCGACATTATTGAGGGTAAAAATCTTACTGAGGAGCAGATGTTCCATAAAGAGTATTTTTATTCTAATTTTCATAATATGGACAAGGTTGTGGCTGCCGAAATTGATATGGGCAATGAACGTATGATAAAGCTTGCTTCGGAAATTATTATGTGCGAAAGCGAAGTGCCTATGAGCTATATGATAATTTCCGCAGTAACCAAAAGTCACAATGCTGACCTGCACGAAAAACTTGGAAAGCTTCTTCTTGCGGCAAGACTTCAGGAGGGACTTCGTCAAACTATTTGTGAGGCAATGGATACGGGAACAAAGGAAGCTTTTTTTACACTGCTTGATGTAATAATTGAAAATAACCTTATCCGTTTTTCTTCCGTAAAACGTGCGGTGGGAATGTGGCTTGGCTTTGTTGAGGAGGAAACTGTAAAGCTTGAAAGAATAAGTGACAAGTCAGTAAATCTTATTCACGACTGTATTCATGATAAAGATGTGTGTGATGAATATCTTGCTACCGAGGATACAATGAAAATTTATATTGCACTCTGGGCTTACGGCTTTCACGAGGCATTCTATATGCTCCATCTGATAAAGGAGTATGCTCTACACGGAAGTAAGCATCAGATAATGGTTGCAGGATATATGACAGCACAGTTTGACAACGTTGTTTTTATGAGCACAACGGCAATGAATGTCATAGAGGAACACAAAAATGAGCCTGAAATACTTGCTGTATATATGAAAAGCTTTATGGTCGGATGCACAACGGCAATATATAAGCAGTTGGGTAAGTACAATGCTGTAGGCACATATAGCTTTGATGGCTCTGTAAGAACATATGCCCCCCTTGAGCCATATTTCAAAAGCCGTGAAGAAGCAGAAAAAATGTACGGTATTTTACTGGAGATATACAACGGAATGTCAAAAAAATCTGTAGATTTTTCACCTTGTATTTTCCCATGGAACAGCGAAAGTCTGTCCCGTTCTGATGTGGTTATAAGGCTTGCCTACATAGCAAGTACACTCCGGGACAATGATAAAATAGATTTTGTCGCTTCTCTTATTCCGCAGATAGACTATTTCAGAAACGCTATTGTTTTGCTTCTTCTCGCACAGCCTGAAACAGACGAACAGAGAAGAATACTTACAGCAGAGGTCTGCGACAAAGAGGAGTATACCCGACGTGATGCTTTCAAGCTGATAAACAAGATTGAGCTTGCAGATGAAAATTACCGTCAGCTTGAGGATATGCTCAGATATAAGAATGCAGATATGCGTTCAAACTGCATAAAGCTTCTTATGAAACAGAATGATGACGCACTTTTCGGCAGTATAAGCAAGCTTATTTCCGATAAAAAGGAAGAAAAGCGTACAGCAGCTCTTGATATTATTATACAGATTTCAAAGGACGAAAGCAGAACGTCACTTTTCAACAAGTGTATTCCTCTTGTAAAGCAGAATGAAAACACATCTGCCGCTGAAAGAATACTTATAGATAACATTCTTCCGTCCGAAAAATCTGAAAGCGATATCCCCGCACTTTATTCCGACGAGGATATTTATACACCTGTTATAGATGAAAAGTTTATTGAAAAAGCTGAGCAGGTGTTCAGAAAATATTTTAATGGGAGGGAAGAAAGCGAGCCTGCGTGGAGAACAGCATTGACAAAGCTTGACGAGCTTGTGGAAGCTCACGCTGATGAAGAATTCAGATACGGTTATAGTGGGGAAATCGTAACCCTCGGCACGGCACATTCTCTTTTCGCATATGAAAACGGAAAAAGGGTTATGCCTTTCAACGGATACTGGGATAAATTTTACGATGAAGAAATCAAAACTCCCGTAACGCTGTTTAAAATGATGGTGTCACTTTGTTCCGAGGGCGAGTATGATGAATATTCTGTAAAATGCAATAAAATCCTTGAAGACATAATCGGAAAACAGCTTACAGTCCGTTATGAGTACAAATACTTTATGAAGCTGTTTGAAATATGTGAGTATTTGTTAAATAAGCACTCCGATAAGGTCGAGTTGTTCTATGTTTCTGTGGCTTTCATAAACAGACTTATGCCGATTGACAATCTCAGCATCAAGTTCAAAGTCAGCGTAAATGGAACAGAAAAAACAGGCAGCGCTCCGATTTTGTCATATTATCCTGTAAGAATGCTGCTTAGCGGTATTGAACGAACAGGAGATAATATTAAGCTTGCATCAGAGGCTTTTCCGCTCAAGTATGCTTTTGAGCAAAAGGACGGTTTCACTATCACAACAATATACGGCAGAGCATTTTATCTTACCACAATGCCATTGTATCACGGAATAAGCGTACACCAGTATATCCACGCCGCATATCACGGCATTATCACAGAAGCACAGCTGTACAGAATTCTGTTTACGGAACAAAGCCATAGTTACTATAGTTCGCCGATACTTGGCAGAGCACTTTCTGTAGTATCGTATGTTTATGCAGGTGCAAGGGAACTTGAAGCAGCTGTTGATACGAGGGAACGCAGTTGGGAACGAAACAGAAAGTTTAATGAATTCCGCAGCTTTATAAACAGCGATAACCTTTCCGAGCTGACCGAGGAGCAGAAAATGCTTATTGCCTTTGCTGAAAAGCTGTACAGAAAAATGACGGAAACAATTCTGGCAAAGGAGCTTAAAAGAGGTGACCTTGAAACTGAGTATTCAGGTGCGATTGACGGAATAAAGCGTATTTACGGCATAGACCATCTTGTGAAGATACTTTGTGCGTTGGGAGAATTGCCGCTTGAACGTTCACTTTACGGCAATACAAAAACGAAAAAGGGTGCATTGAGTCATCTTCTCAGCGTTTGCCTGCCTGACTATGAGGATAATGCTGAAAAGCTGAAATCAGCCGTAAAGGGTACAGGTATCAGTGAAAAGCGTCTTATCGAAGCTGCAATGTATTCTCCCGAATGGCTGCCGATGGTGGGAGAGTATCTCGGCTGGGATGGCTTCTCATCTGCCTGCTATTATTTCATTGCACATATGAACGAGAAGTTTGATGACAAGCGTAAGGCAGTTATCGCAAAATATACTCCTCTTACAGATGAGGAGCTTAACGCAGGTGCATTTGATATAAGCTGGTTCAGAGCAGCTTATGACACCTTGGGCAAAAAGCGGTTTGATATGATTTATGATGCCGCAAAATATATTTCCGACGGCGCTAAACATTCAAGGGCAAGGAAATATGCTGACGCTGTTCTAGGTAAGTTTGAAACTGCTGAAACCGTCAAGACTATCGCCGATAAGCGTAACAAGGATTTGCTTATGGCGTATGCCCTTATTCCTATAAAGAATGAGGACGATATTTGTAACCGTTATCTGTATTTGCAGCAGTTCTTAAAGGAAAGCAAGAAGTTCGGCTCACAGCGAAGTGCAAGCGAGAAAAAGGCTGTTGAGATTGCAATGCAGAATCTTTCCATAAATGCAGGTTATGCCGATGTGACAAGGCTTACGCTGAGAATGGAAACAAAGCTTATTGATGACAGCCGTGAGCTTTTTGAGGACAATGAGATTGACGGAACAATATTCAGACTTGCAGTTGACGATACAGGCAAGGCGGAAATAATCTGCACAAAAGACGGAAAGCAGCTTAAATCTGTTCCTGCAAAGCTTAAAAAGAATGAGTATATTGTAAGGCTTACAGAAACAAAGAAAAAGCTTACAGAACAGTATCGCCGTACAAGAGTAATGTTTGAACAGGCTATGGAGAACAGCACGGAATTTACAGTTGAGGAACTTAATATACTTAGAAGAAACCCTGTTGTTCTGCCGATAATCAAAAATCTTGTGTTTGTCTGCGGAGATAATCTTGGTTTCCTTGACGAAAACGAGCTTACCGATTATGCAGGAAATATCGTGAAACTTTCCGACAGAGACAAGGTTATTGCTGCACATCCTTACGCTATTTACAAGGACGGTCACTGGTCAGATTATCAGAAGCATCTGTTTGACAAGCAGCTTGTTCAGCCATTCCGTCAGGTGTTCAGAGAGCTTTATGTAAAGACAGTGGATGAAGCTGAAATGACACATTCGCTCCGTTATGCAGGAAATCAGATACAGCCAGCAAAGACGGTTGCCTGCCTAAAAACAAGACGTTGGGTAGCTGACGTTGAGGACGGCTTGCAGAAGGTTTACTATAAAGAAAATATTGTTGCACGAATTTACGCAATCGCAGATTGGTTTACTCCTGCGGATATTGAAGCACCTACTCTTGAATGGGTCGAATTCACCGACAGAAAAACAGGCAGGGCACTTATTATCAAGGATATTCCCGATATAATTTTCTCAGAGGTAATGCGTGATGTTGATATGGCGGTAAGCGTTGCTCACGCAGGAGGCGTTGACCCTGAAACAAGTCACTCCACTGTTGAAATGCGTGCGGCTATTATTGAATTTACATTGCCGCTTTTCAAGCTTACGAATGTTGAGATAAAAGGAAACCATGCTCATATCAGCGGAAAATACGGTGAATATACCCTCCATCTCGGCAGCGGAGTTATTCATAAAAAGGGCGGGGCAATGATAAATATCTTGCCTGTGCACAGTCAACACAGAGGAAAGCTGTTCCTGCCGTTTGCGGATGAAGACCCGAAAACTGCGGAGATAATTACAAAAATGCTTTTCCTTGCTGAGGACAGCAAGATAAAGGACCCAAGTATTTTGGCGCAGATAAGGTGAAATTAGGAGTAATTTATGCACAAAAACGGCAAATGGGCGAAACAAATAATAGAATGGCAGAACGCCGACGGCAGTTGGGGCGATTATCATTCCCTTGCTGTTGCAGGCAATTCCCGTATTACAACCGAGCAGGCTGTTCGCAGACTTGAAAGGCTTGGTTATACAATTGAGGACGAGTGTATTCAGAAAGCTGTTCAGTATATGAGCGATTGTCTTGTCGGCAAAAAGAAAATTCCCGACAGAGTTGAAAAGGTTCATGATTGGAATGTGTTTTTATCACTGATACTTTCTACGGGTATAAGAAGATTTACAAAGGATAACCCTGTTGCAAATAAGGTCGCTGAACAGTGGGCGGGAATTGTAACAGCCGCATTTACGGATGGCAGTTATAATTATGATAAATACGTTGAAACCTACAAAAACATTCTGAAACCAAACGGCGGAAGAATTATAGGAATTGAAAATTACTACCCTGTATCACTTTTGTGTGATTGCCTTGATGAGAAAACGGAGAATGCTTTTATTGAGCATATTCTGAATTTCGATAATGGTATCTACTATATTTATGATGATAAGCTTACTGTTCCTCCGAAGGAGTTTCAAAGTAAAAATGCAAGCAGATATCTCGGTGCAATAGAACTGCTTATCAGATACAAGCACGCTCGGCAAAAGATGTGCTTTGTTTCAGATTGGCTGAATGCTAATCGTAACGAAAACGGCAAGTGGGATATGGGCAAGGCAGTTAATGACAAGCTGTATTTTCCTTTGTCTGATGATTGGAGAAAAAGCGAGACACGTGAGGCGGATTGTACGGAGAGGATAGAGAAAATATTGAATATTCTTTAATTGTAGGGTGATGAAAATGGATGTGGGATATAAAAATTCAGATGTCAGCTTTTCTTTGCGTTCAGCGGCATTGATAATCAAGGATAACAAACTA
This sequence comes from Ruminococcus sp., assembly GCA_015066715.1. GTDB lineage: Bacteria > Bacillota > Clostridia > Oscillospirales > Ruminococcaceae > Porcipelethomonas. Next base: position 55,367 of record SVNU01000004.1, read on the forward strand.
CTTGTTGCCAAAAATGATAATTACGATTGCTTTTATACACTGGGCGGCGGAGTAAATCTGAACGAAGCTTCAACTGAATCTGTAATCAGAGAATGTCGTGAAGAAACAGGATATGATTTTGAAATTGACAGGCTTGCATTTGTTCAGGAACGTTTTTATACTTTGGAAAATTGCCGTCATCACGAGGTTGTATTTTTCTACTTAATGAAGAATATTGCTGTTGATATTAAGGACGGAACCACAACTGATCAGCAGTGCGAGCATTTATATTGGCTGCCCGTTGATGAGCTGGAGAAAACAGATCTTGTTCCTGCTTTCTTGAAAACAGCATTGATAAGTATTCCGAGAGAAACAGTGCACATTATTTCATATGAATAAATTTGTTTGTAGAGCGTGGGATAAAACCCACGCTCATTTTATGTTGTTGAATTGGGTTTGTTTTTATGATATAATATTTATAAAAACAAATCGAGGTGAAATCTATGCCGCTGACAATAGCAATATGCGATGACAATGAAAATCAGATAAAAGAGCTGCGCCGTTTGCTTGATGAATGGTCGGCGGATAAGCCTTTTGCTCTTGCCATAGATGAATACATAAGTGCAGAGAGTTTTCTTTTTAGCTACCCCGACAAGCCCTGTGACCTGCTCCTGCTTGACATTGAGATGAAACAGCTTAATGGTATGGAGCTTGCCAAAAAGCTTCGTTCTGATGGAGATATGCTTCCTATCGTATTCATAACAGGCTACTCGGATTATATTGGCGACGGCTACGAGGTTGAGGCTTTGCATTATCTTTTAAAGCCTGTGGACAAGCTAAAGCTGTTTGCTGTCCTTGACCGTTATATTAAGCGGCACACTCCTGAAAATGAGATTACAATCAAATGCGAGGATAAAACCCTGCACATTTCACCCGATATGATAATGTACTGTGAAGCTGTGGGCAAGAAAACTCACATCCACACCAAAGAGCAAGTTCTGATATGCGAAACAGGTATTGGTAATTTCAGCAGCAATCTTAGTTCTGACTTTCTTTCCTGCCACCGTTCCTATATTGTAAATCTGAGGTATGTGAGAAGTATCGGAAAGATGGAGATTGTGCTTGATAACGGTGATAGTGTTCCGCTTTCAAGACGGCTTTATAAAGATGTAAATGAGAAGTTTATTAGGTTTTATATGAAAGGATAATTTCGATGAAAATAAAAGATATAGATAAAACAGAACGAGAATTATTATCAAACATAAAACAACGTCCCGCACTATATATCGGTACGACTTCTTTGGAATATTTACAGCACTTTTTATATGGATATTACAGTGCGGTTTTGTTGCGATGCAGTGGTGAAAAGCACTTTATTCTGCCTGATAATTTTAATGAATTTGTTGCAAATAAACTGTTAGGTCACAATGATACCGTTCTGAATTATTGCACATTAATAAATAATATTGAATCAGATAAAACAAAGGCATTTGAACTCTTTTTTAAGCTTCTGGATGAATGTCTCATCGCTCAGGGCTTTGAACCCATAGAATAAATATATGTGAGGTCAAGTTATGAAAACAGCAATTATAATCGGTGCAATAATACTATTCATAGCACTCTGCATTATAGGATTTTTCCTACTTCGCCGTACCCTCTACAATATGATAGACCGCCGCATTGAACGCTTTCAGAGTGAGCTTATCGAAAAGCAGGTGCGTGAAATTCAGAATATGTATCGTCAGGTTCGTGGCTGGAGACACGATTACCGCAATCACATCAACAATATGAAAATTCAGCTTTCACAGGAGAATTATGACGGACTTTCAGACTATCTTAACGAGCTTGCAGATGACCTCGACACTGTTGACACAGTAATCAAAACGGGTAATGTTATGGCTGACGCTATCTTAAACAGCAAGCTGAATGTTGCGGAAAAGATGAATGTTCAGCTTAACGTCAAGGCGAATGTTCCCGAAACACTTCCTATGAGCGATGTAGAGCTTTGCTCGGTTCTTGGAAATATGCTCGATAATGCAGTTGAAGCCTGCGCTACACTCCCTGAGGAAGAACGCTTTATGCGTGTCTATATCGGTAAGCTGAAAGGTCAGCTTTATCTTTCGGTGCAGAACTCGGCTGGTAAAGTCCGCAAGGAAAAAGGCTCTTATCTTTCTACGAAAGAAGGCGAACACGGTTACGGTCTGTTCAGAATTGACAGGGTTGCCAAGAAATACGGCGGCTATGTCAATCGACAGAATGAGGAGGGCATATTTGCTACCGAGATAATGATACCTTTGCAGACCGCCTGATTTACCATTCGTTCCGTATATTGACCGTTCGTTCCGAAATCAACACGAACGGTCGTTTTTATGTTATAGTGATTGA
>SVNU01000102.1 GCA_015066715.1 Ruminococcus sp.
AAGGGCTTAAAAAGGGAAAAATACAGGTGATTGACGGAGATACAAACCATATATATGAATTTGATGAAAAAATCACCATGGATGACAGTACTGAGTATAAAGATTCCGAAATAAGCAACTGTGGTGCATTGTATAACGGCGACGGAACAATAAAACGCCAGCTTATACGTTACAGACTTAATAAAAATAATGCCGTAACCGATATTTACACAGCATCGGGAAATTCAGAATACAGCATAAAAAAGACTAATGATATAAATAAGGATGCCGAAACCGTTTATTATCAGTGGCACCGTATTTATGCAGGTAAATATATTTTACCGAAGGACAGCTTTTTCCAGGTAATTCCTACTGCAGAGGGCGAACCCGAGGACGAAGAGCTTTATGGCACACGCTTTACACTTGGTGATGATGTTCATAATTGCTTTGTTGAAGTTTATGATGTAAATGATGATATGGAGGCCGGGGCAATACTGATGTATTCGCAGGACCCGCTTAAAGGTAAGGTTACAACATCGGGAAGTACTGATGTTGGCATAATTACAAAGGTTGCCATGTCAAGTGACAACCACATCGCTCATATCTGGAAAAACGGTGAAGTAAAAGTTTATGAAGTGGATGCAGAGAATAACCCCGATATTTCCGAATACAGATTCGGAGATGTTGTAAGATATGTTGTAGGAAAAACGGGCGTTGTATCAACTCTTGATAAAGTACTTGACGTTGGTGACAGCGGTGAAACTACACCTGAACCTACGCGTTATCAGGACGGATATGATTATCATTTCTTTGCACGTGTACATAAAAAGCTTGACAGTCATTATGTGCTTGTACCAAATTATAATAATCCCACATTTGACGATGCGGTGGAAAACAGAATTGTTGCACCGGCAACCTTTGGTCAGTGCGCTGTTATTGATATGAAGCAGAAAAAGGTTATAACAGGGTCATATAATTCCATGGCAAAATATTTTGAAACAGAGGGTTATGGTGCCTGTTATGCATATGTAAGATTGTATAAATGGAATACTGCAAAAGAACTGTTTATCTATAAATTCTGAAAGGAGGAAGCACTGTGAGAAAATTAGTATCGGCAATAATTATCTGTTCAATGATGTTGGGATTGATGCCGATTGCATCTGCAGCAGACAGTACAGCACTTCTAAACGAAACCTTTAACGATGCTGTCACAAATTCTGCACCGTCAAACGCTACTGTATACGGTGACGGAAGCCTTGTTCAGGCAATAGAGGAACGCGGTGGAAAAATCCTCAGATTGCGTAACAGATGGGAAACTGCAATAGTTCATTTTGGATTCAGCAAAGGGTCTAATAATCAACTTGTTATAGATGCAAAAATGCGGGTTGATGACAATTATTCGGACAAAGCACTTCTTCAGTATGCAAGTAATGCCGAAACACATTCACTTCTCACCCGAAAGAAAAACGGCATAGTCTATGATTTATCAGGTTCATCTGTAGGTGAAATAAAGACAGGTGAATGGGTACGGTTAACAGCTGTGATGAATTTTGAAACTCTCAGATACGAGCTTTTTATGAACGAAAAGCTTATTGTACACAGAGGAAAGCTCAATTATATTGATGAGTTATCAAGGGTCGGCTTTACCTCGCAAAGTAATCCCGAAAAAGAAACAACACTTTGTTGCGACTATTTCAGGGTATACACAGGGGATAAGGTTTTACCCGAAGATTATTTCCCGCAGGCAGAGTTTAATGAAAATGTCAGAAAAACATCCGTGCAACACGCAACTGAGCCTAAATATAAACCGTCCCTTATATTTTCACAGGATTGTGAAAGTCAGACGGTAGGGCAGAATGCGTCAGGTTTCAGAATATGGAACGGAACAGCGGCTGTCAAGCGTGATGAAGCTGACAATAACTTGTTTTACAGAATTGATTATAAAGACGGACGCAGTGCAATGACGGGTGCAAATTCGCAGATAGAAAGTTATCCGTGCTTTGTAGTTCAGATGGATGTACGCGTTGACAGAAAAAGTAATGTGAACTGGGTGTTTTCCGCAAAAGACAGAGCAACGAATTCAAACGACCTCCGTGTTTTCAATATAAATGAAAACGGCTTGCTTGTAGCGGCAGATGAAGAAACCGTTATTTCTGAAAAAAGCCTTAAAGGTAACTGGGTAAACATTGCCGCTGTTACCGATTACCGTACAAAGGATATTGACTATTATGTTGACGGCGAGCTTGTTATGGAAAACTTCTCATATGCAAATATTACAAAGGCAGGAGCAAATAAGGTTTCGCCAGTAATGCATGAGCTGAGAATAAATAGTGAAGTAACAGGTATCCCAAGTGAACACTACCTTGATCTGGACAATGTATATTTTTACAAATCGGTTGTTCCCGTTGATAAGGAAGTTTTAAACGGCGGCGGAAGCGTAATGCAGGAAAACGATGCACTCGATTACGTGATAAATACCGACGAAATCAAGCCGGATATGGGTGCTTTTGAAGCGATTGATGAAAGCGTTTCACTGCAAAAAAATTACAGCCCGTTTTTAACGGATTATTCAGATGTAAAAAAGGTTTACAAAAACACAATCTGCGTAGTGGCAGATAACTCAAATGTTTGGGTTAAAAATGCAAAGTACGGTTCAGAATACAAGTTTTTGTGGGACGGAAATCACATAATTGCGCCTGCACCGACGCTTGCGGCATTTGTAAATAAACCGTTAAGCTATAACGAGAAAGAACAAACTGTAACAATCGGAACAGTTAAAGCAAAAGTGGGCGATAAATTTATTTCGGTTGAAAATAAAGAGTTTCCTTCCGAAAGTGAAGTTCAGCTTATTGACGGTATTGTTTACATTCCGCTTCGTGAATTTGCACGCTACGGAATGAATAAGTTCTACGGCGAATCAACAAAAGGCTTTGGTGTAATTGCAAATGAAGAAAAGCCGTATCATTTCAATACAAATCCCGGCGGCGGAGCACTTTTATCAACGGTTGCAGATTACAGTCATATGATGGCATATCTGGTACTTGACAGATATAATGCAGATAAAATTCAGCAGATTTTTAATGAGCGTATCAAGGATACACCTTATCCGCGTGTGCTCAGAATGAAGGATGAAGCACCGAAAATAAAGGAAGCAACGCTGACTGACCCGAGAATGAAGGACTTTTCAGACCTTACACTTGGTGATGCAAAGCGTCAGATAGGAAGAACACTTTCAATTCCCGATATGCCGGGCGGTCAGATAAACGGTATTCCGTCAATCAGCCTTCCCGAAATGATGTATTATGCGTATTACATGACGGGTGATAGGGCTTATATTGACAAAACTATTGAATTTGCCGAGTATCTGATTAACATGAATTACTGGAATGGTGACATTCATATGCTTTCAACATCGTGGATATGCCTGTATCTTGCATATACATACGATATTTTCCACGATGAACTGACCAAGGAGCAACGCGATGCGATAGTAAATGCATGCACTGAAAAAGCTATCAAAATTCATCGCGAATATATATCGGGAAATCAGCTTAACGCAGTTCAGAACTGGGCAGAAGCGGACTTCAACTGGAATGTAATCTGTAATGCAGGTCCGATGCTTGCATCTATGATTTTCCTTGGCGAGGGTTATAACGATGCTCTTTTCCTTGATACAATTGAAAAAGCACAGGTATCGCTTGGTTATTTCATGCATTATTTTTCACCCGATGGCGGCGGCTGGGAATCACCCGGATATACAAACTATCTGCTCAGCTATATGACGCCGCTTCTTGACGGTATTGAAAGCTATTTCGGCGAAGACCTTGGCTTTATGAATTATCCCGGACTTCGTGATGTTTCCACATTCCTTGTAAATTCAACAGGTAAAGAAAACAGTTGGGCTATTCACTGTGATACTGATACCGTTCCTGCCTGTACGGCACTTTCAATGTGGTTCAGTAAGTATTTTAAAGATTATGAAGCACAGCAAAGAAATATTGAACAGCTTTATAAAAATATGCCGCAGTACCAGATAAACGGTTTTACTTTACTGAAAAACTACATGCCAAATCCGCCCGAGGTAGGCTATAAAGGTGAGCTTGATATTACATACCGCGGCATGCAGCTTGGAACAAGCCGTGATGCATTTGGTGAAAGTCAGCAAATATTTATGGGTGTACATGGCGGATATAACAATGATGCAGGAATGCAGCAGGATATAGGAAACTTCTTCCTGGAAATAAACGGTACCGTTTTTGCCGATGATACAGGACGTGAAGATTATTCACTGTCGGGAAGTACATATCCCACCCGTCCCGAAGGACATAACGTATGGGTGGTAAATCCTGATGAAAGTATCGGACAGAATAAAATAGCGTGCGGTAAAATCAAATTGGTTGAATCGAAAGAAAAAGGCGTTATTTATACGCTTGATATGCTGCCGGCATATTACGGAATGGTAAATGCGGCAACACGCGGATATATGCTGTCGGATGACAGAAAAATCTTTACAGTTCAGGATGAAATTGTGCCAATGGAAGGTACAAATGACTTTTACTGGTTCTGGCATTCTCCGTCGGAAATTGAAATTGATGAAACAAACAAAACGGCAACACTTACTCAAAACGGACAAAAGTGTACAATATACTTTGATTCAAATGTCGATTTTACGCTTTCAAAACAGGAAAAGCTGGAACCACTTCCAAAATCACCCAAAATAGAAGGACAGCTTCAGCAGCCTCAGGCAACAAAACAAAAGAAAATAGTTGTAAACTTTTTCAGCGAAGGTGAGCCTGTAACATTTCGTGCAACGGCGGTGCCTTACGGGCAGAAATATGAGCGTAAAGCACTGAATGCAATAGCAGACTGGTCAATCCCCGACGGCTCGACAACAGAAGGCTACGATAATGCCGATATGATTTACATTAACGGTCAGAAGCTTGAAGGCTTTAAGAGTAATGTTTATGATTATTCTATGTATTATCCCGGCTTTTATGATGAGCCTGAAATCACAGTTGATACCAAAGGTACAGTTACAGAAATAATTCCGCGTAATGAAAAAAGCGATACTGTTGTAATCAGAATTGCAGCACGTGACTATCCTGAAAATATACGTACATATACTGTAAGACTTCAGGGTAAGTCATGTATAGGTTTACCGGAAAATGCAGCAGAGCATAAAATTATTGATGCACAGGCAAGCGAAAGCGACGGAAATATTCCGTCAAACGTATTTGACGGTGACCTTAATACAAGGTGGTCATCGGATGACGATGCAGACATTACTCTTGACCTTGGTGAAGTGAAAGAATTCAACACTCTGGCAATGGCTATTTACGGCGGTGACGGCAGAAAGCTTGATTATGAAATCTATGTTTCCGATGATAATGAAAATTTCACGCTCGCGGCAGATGAACTGCTTTCAAGCGGCACTCTTTCAGGTTGGGAATATACACAGTTCAAGCGTGTGAAAGCAAGATATGTTAAGCTTACGTGTCATGGTTCAACAATAATCAAATACAACAGTATTCTTGAATTAAAGGTACTGGATGCTCCGGAAGAATAAAAGATTGTCCGCCGCGGAAAAAACTTTCGCGGCGGAGAAAGGAAGTGACAGGGTGAAAAAAATCAGCCTTTTTGAAAAAAAACTGTTGTGTATTACAGCGACTACGCTGATTCTTTTGGCGTTAGCTGCTTTAGCACAGGCGGAAAATGTTAATTATGAAAATGCCGTTGAGAAGTATTATGATATTGACTTTGAAAACGACTCGTGGGAAAGTGCACAGGGAAACTCTACAATAAATCCGAACACTGACGGTCATTTTAAGCCGCTTACAACCTTTGAACAGGACCCTGTAAAAGGGAATACAGTTGTTAAAATAACAGGTTCGGGGTCGGGTGGAAATTACGGTTGTATCCGCGATAAAAGTATGTCGATTACAAGTATCAGGGAGAATATCGTTATATGGTATGAGCTTTCGTTTAAATTTATTGATAAAACATCCGCTATACGTCTTGAAGCAGGCGAATATCCGTTTATGATTACAGAAGAAGGTAAGCTTCTTATAGGTGGTCTTAACGCAGGCGGTTATGTCGGTGCAGAAATTGCCAACCTTACGCTTCAGCCGGGTGAGTGGTATCATTTGGTAGTGGCAGTAGACAATATTGATAAATGGGCAGGCAGTGATGTAAAGTATTATGCATGGCTTAACGGTGAACTTCTTACAACCGGCGAAACCCCCATGACAGGCTGTACCGTTTCAAAGGGATATGCCTCATCTGTGGGAAATTTCGGATATTGGTTCTTCATTCCGTCTGACGGTCGTGACATTGGAGTGTATTTTGATGATATAAAAGTATACACTACTGCTTCGAGAGTAAAGGACAACGGCGAATTTTGCTTTGACCCAATGAATATTTTTGAAGGTGCTGTTGTTACATCTGATTTATTCAGAGTGGAAGATAATATTATCTATGCACCTTCAGATGAAACCGTAGCAGAGCTTTCGGAATATCTGAAAGCAGGCGATAGCGGAATAGGATTTCTTGATAAAACTGAAGCAATAGATGACAAAAATGCTGTTGTGACATCTGCTGTTGGAAAAACAGTCATTGCACGCTCAGACTCAGGTATAGGTGTAAAAAAATATATGATTGAAGAGGGAAACAGGCTATACACTATAGAATCAGCCACTTGGATGATGGAAGATGAAACGGTTATAGATAAAGTGTCAGATTTGAAAGCAGAAGATAAAGTTTTTGTACAGCTTGGTGTACAGAATGAAACCTCATCGGAAAAAACAGGGGTTTTGGTTCTGGCTGCATATAACGGTACGGCACTTGCCGGATGCAGTTTCAAGGATATAAGTATTCCTGCAGGCGGCGATACGGTAAAAAGCGAAGTACTTGAAATAAATAATGCAGAAAACCTTACCTTAAAAGCCTACGTATGGGAAAGTTCAGAAAACTATACACCTGTACTTACCCGCGTGGAGCTTGCAAATTGACTTTAATTTATCGGATAGAATCCGAAATAAAATATTAAGGAGTGTTTATTTAATGAAAAAAGCAAACTATGGTAAAAGAATTTTATCTTTTGTAACAGTGATTGCAATGATTCTTTCTTTTACGGCAATGATCCCTGCGGCATCGGCTGCAGATTTGGAAAGAGCATATTTGTTTGATGTTGATTTTGAAGACGGTACAATGGCAAACAAAGCTTCTTCAGGTTATACCTTTGCACATTATTACAATGACCTTCACACAGTAACAAGCTATGAAACTGTTAGTGAAAGAAATTCAAAGGCTTTGAAAATTGACATTGCAGGTAACCAGACAGGTGTTGCGAAATTCGGTCAGGATATAATTGACCCCGCACTCAACCTTGTTGATAATACAACATGGTATGAAATGTCTTTCAAATTTGACAAAAGTATTCCGAACGTAAGACTTTATGCAAAAAATCATGCGGCTTACGATGTAGGTATTTTCAGAATTGCTACTGACGGTAAAGTATATATCAACGGTTCAAGTCACAACATAGAGGTCAATGGTTTAACTCTCGAAACAGGAAACTGGTATGATTTGAAAATTGCTGTAGATAACCACAACAGATATACTGTTTGCCCCAGAGTTTATGTTTGGGTTAACGGTGAGCAGTATACAGCGGGTACCTCTGAAGCTGACGGTGCACATATATGGGGCGAGTGGTCAGGAGATGTAGATATGATCAGCGAAATGAACCGTATGATGCTTTATGTTGATTCCGCTCAGACAGAAGGCACCATGTGGATGGACAGCTTTAAAGTTTACAATACTCCCTGTTCAATGAAGGCAGGACTTAATATCGGCAAATATTACGATATTGATTTTGAAAACAGTTCATGGGAAAATGCCGTTGGTACATCTACAATAGCTCCAAATACTGACGGTCATTTCAAACCTGCGGTAGTTATTGAAGATGATGTAATTAAAGGAAGTAAAGTAGCTAAAATAACAGGCTCTGGTACTGCAGGACAGTTCGGATGTATCCGTGATAATAGCGTAATCCATTCAAGCATTAAGGAAAATAAGGTTTCTTGGTATGAAATGTCATTCAAGTTTGACAGCAAGATATCAGCAATACGACTTGAAGCGGGCGAAAATCCCTTTATGATTCAGGAAAGCGGAAAACTCAGAATAGGCGGTCTTGAGGCAGGTGTATATGTAGGTGCAGAAATTGCAGATGTAACACTTAAACCCGGTGAGTGGTATAACCTTAAGGTTGCAGTAGATTGTATTGATAAATGGGCAGGCACCGATACCAAGTACTACGCATGGCTTAACGGTGAGCTTCTTACAACCGGTGAAACACCAATAACAGGATGTACCGTTTCAAAGGGTTATTCAGCAAGTTCGGGAGCTTTCGGTTACTGGCTGTTCATTCCGTCTGACGGAA
>SVNU01000103.1 GCA_015066715.1 Ruminococcus sp.
TGTTGACGAGGTAATCGCTCTCATTAATAGCTATAAGCCTGAACTTGTAATGAATATTGCTCTTCCGTATCAGGATTTGACAATTATGGATGCTTGTCTTGCTTGTGGCGTTAATTATATGGATACTGCCAATTATGAACCAGAGAACATTGATGACCCTGAGTGGCGCGAGATTTATGAAAAGCGTTGCGAGGACGAGGGATTTTCCGCTTATTTTGATTACTCATGGCAGTGGGCATATAAGGAAAAATTCGAAAAGGCAGGTTTAACCGCTCTTCTTGGTTCAGGTTTTGACCCCGGTGTTACACAGGCGTATTGCGCTTATGCGCTTAAGCACCATTTCGATACAATTGAAACAATTGATATTCTTGACTGCAACGGCGGTGACCACGGTTACCCCTTTGCAACAAATTTTAATCCTGAGATAAATCTTCGTGAGGTTTCTGCACCCGGTAGCTACTGGGAAAACGGAAGATGGGTTGAGATTCCTGCTATGAGCATTAAAAGAGAATATAATTTCGATGAGGTTGGCGATAAGGATATGTACCTCCTTCACCACGAGGAAATCGAATCCCTTGCTAAGAATATTCCAGGCGTAAAGCGTATCAGGTTTTTTATGACTTTTGGTCAGAGTTACCTCACTCACATGAATTGTCTTGAAAATGTTGGAATGCTTTCTACTACACCTATCAATTATGATGGACACGAAATCGTTCCTATCCAGTTTTTAAAAGCTCTCTTACCTGACCCCGCTTCTCTCGGTCCTCGTACTAAGGGTAAAACTAATATTGGTTGTATTTTTACAGGTACAAAGGATGGAAAGCCTAAGACATATTACATTTATAACGTTTGTGACCATCAGGAATGTTATAAAGAGGTTGAATCACAGGCTATTTCCTATACAACTGGTGTTCCTGCTATGTGCGGTGCTTTGATGCTTCTTACGGGAAAATGGAATAAGGCGGGTGTTTATACCGTTGAAGAATTTGACCCAGACCCATATATTGAAGCTCTTGGAAAATACGGCTTACCTCATAAGGAGAACTTTGCTCCTGTGCTTGTTGATTAAGAGGTATTAGTTTTGGACATAAGAGAAAAAATATTGACTTCTGATTTGCCTACGCCTTGTTATGTAATTGATGAGGAAAAACTTGTTAAGAATTGTCAGATTTTAAAAGATGTTCAGGATAGAACAGGTTGTAAAATCCTTCTGGCTCAAAAAGCTTTTTCGAATTATGACCTGTATCCTGTTATCAAGCCATTTTTAGCGGGAACAGAAGCAAGTGGCCTTTTTGAAGCAAGGCTTGGTTCGGAAAAAATGCCTGATAGTGAATGTCACGTTTTTTGTGCCGCATACAGAGATGATGAGTTTGATGAATTGCTTAAATATGCCGACCATATTGTATTTAACAGTCCGACACAGCTTGTAAAATTTGGCATAAGAGCAAAAGCGGCAGGTAAGGAAATCGGTCTTAGAATTAATCCTGAACACTCAACACAGGAAGGTCACGAAATATATGACCCTTGCGCTGTGGGAAGCAGACTTGGAACAACTCTTTTACAGTGGGATGAACTGATGTCGGATTCGCTTATTGCTATGCTTGACGGACTTCATTTCCATACTCTTTGTGAACAGAATTCCGATGCTCTGGAAGAAACTCTTGAAGCGGTAGAAGAAAAATTCGGAAAGTTCTTATACAAAATGAAATGGCTCAATATGGGCGGAGGTCATCATATTACAAGAGATGATTATGATATTTCAAGGCTTGAAAAAGAAATATTGAGAATATCCGAGAAATATAATGTGCAGGTATATCTTGAACCCGGGGAAGCGGTAGCTCTTAACGCGGGATATCTGCTTACAGAAGTTCTTGATGTTTTAAGAAATGATAAGACGGATATAGCAATTCTTGATATGTCAGCCGCTTGTCATACTCCTGATGTTATAGAAATGCCTTACAGACCTCCACTTTTTAAATCAGACGAGTCAGGTGTTCTGGAGTATACATACCGTTTAGGAGGCCCCACCTGTCTGGCAGGGGATATTGTAGGAGATTATAGCTTTGAGAAAGAAATAAGGGTAGGGGATAAGCTGCTTTTTGAGGATATGGCGATTTATTCTACCTGTAAAAATAACACGTTTAACGGAATGCCGCTGCCCGATATATGGAAAGTTGATTCAGAAGGCGTTTTCAGACTCCTGGCACATTTCGGATATGATGATTTTAAGTACAGACTTGGAAGTAAGAATTAATAAAAGCATTACTGATGTAAAATTCAGTAATGCTTTTATTCTGAAAGGATATACTGATGGATTATTCTAAAATAACTGCTTGTGGTGAGTGTTGTGACGGCTGTCAGAAGAAAAAGGACGGTAGATGCAAAGGATGTATTGAGGCGGACGGATATGTTCCCGAATGGGTTGGTTCAGGAAGATGCAAGATACACGCTTGTACCAGGGAACATAAAGTGCATTTCTGTGGCTTATGTTCTTGTTTTCCTTGTGATAAGCTTACTGAAATTATACATTGGAATACCAACATTGTCGAACATTTGACGAATGTAGCTAAAAAATACAGGGAACAAAATAAATTTTAAATTAATATTGCAAGAAAAGTCATAAGGTGGTATAATAATAGTAATAAAATAAATATAAAGGACAAAATATTATGGATTTTTCAAAATTAAACTTTGGTGTAGACGGCGACAGTATTACAGCGAATAAACAGTGGTCTTGGAGGGTTTTTGAAAACCTTGGTATGGCTACACATCACAATGTAGCCGTAGGAAGCGCTGTATGGTATAAGAGAACATTAAGCTGTGCTAATGGTTCGGTAACGACACAGGATTATAATTCTCCCGATTTTGCAGGTATAAGCGACGGTTGGGAACCTACTGATGATATAGAAGAGTTGCAGAAACGTGCAAATAACTGTGCTGTTGTACATATTCAGCGTTTTATTTCCGAGGTTAAGAGCGGGGAATACCCTGTTCCTGATGTTTTCGCTTTCGCCATGGGCACAAATGATACTGCCGAATGTCTTGGTGATGTAAACATGGCTTTAACAGGCAAATCTCTCGATAATAATGAGAATATTGACCTCTTTACAGAGGCGGGAGCTATGCGTTGGTGTATTCAGCGAATTATGGAGGAATACCCTTTAGCTAGAGTTTTTGTTCTTACTCCTATTCAGACTGCTATGCCTGACCACAACGAAAAAATTGAAACACAGATTAATACAGTTATGAGAAAAGTAGCCGGTGCTATGGGCGCGCAGGTTGTTGATTGTTTTCATAACTGCGGTATTTGTGAAAAATTCGAGGTAGAGGGTGGAAAAGGAAAGTATCTTCGTGATGGACTTCACCCTGATATTGAGGGTCAGCTTCTTGAGGGTGACTATGCTACGAAGGAAATTAGAAATAATATGTTTTGATTTTATTAATTAACAAAAATCCTGAAAGCTTTTTAGGCTTTCAGGATTTTTCTCACTTTGGTTAAGTTTCTCTCAACAAATACGCTGTGGACAATTCAAGAGAAATCGGGTATTATTATAACAGGAGCTCCAATAAACATACGGAGGATAATACTATGCTTAAACTTGGCGAAAATCTCAAAAAATTCAGACTAAAGCGTGAGCTGACGCAGGAACAGCTTGCAGATGTTTTCGGTGTATCAGCACAGGCTGTGAGCCGTTGGGAGAATGGTACTACCTACCCTGATATAACCTTACTCCCAACTATTGCAGGTTATTTTGAAATAACGCTTGATGAGCTTATGGGAATGGAGTATTTAAAAAGCGAGGAACAGCTGAAAGAAGTGATTGCAAAGCTTGATGAAAACGGAAACAAGGGCCTGATTTATGAGAATATTCTGCTTTTGCGTGAGGCTGTAAAGACTTATCCTACAGACTATCAGCTTCAGTTCAGGCTTGTCAACCAGCTTACATTCTGCCAGTACAGGGACGGCAGAGGTTTAGACGAAGAAGAAATAAATGCTCTTAACCGTGAAGCTGTTGAAGTCGGAAATCGAATTTTATCACGCTGTAATGACTGTGAGATAATTAATCGCACAACGCAGCAGCTGTGTTATATCTATTCAAGACTTGGCGAAACTGAAAAAGCTATTGAGTATGCGAAAAAGCTCCCTGATATAGGTGCTTGTAGTACGGTAATTCTTGGTGATATATATGAAGGTGAACAGCAGAACTTACACCTGCAGCAAGCAATTAAATATTATACAAAATCTATGTTTCAGTTTTAGAAACGACTGTTGCGGTCAAGCAGTTCAGGCTTACTCCCCGAAAGATTTACCCGAAGAAGATTTATAGCTACTACAACGATGAGAACATCAAATATCTTGCCGAACAGCTTAAAACCATAGGCGAGTTTTCGTTCACATCAAGCGAGTGTGTCTACGCAAAGGCACAGGAGCTGCAGCGTACTATCCGAGAGCTGCAAGCACAGAACAAGGATACTCAATCGGTACAAGCACAGTTACAGCGTGTTAAG
This sequence comes from Ruminococcus sp., assembly GCA_015066715.1. GTDB lineage: Bacteria > Bacillota > Clostridia > Oscillospirales > Ruminococcaceae > Porcipelethomonas. Next base: position 4,510 of record SVNU01000103.1, read on the forward strand.
GAGCTTGCGAAGGCTTATGAGAGGATTGTCGAGGGGAATTATGTGGATAATCTGATTAAGCGTCAGAATTCTCGCAATTGTACAGTAAAAAGATATTAAATATATAGTATATTTTTCTTATCTCTTGACAAAAGTACGAAATCGTATTATAATACAAAAGTACGATTCCGGATTTAAAGGAGAATGTTATGAACGACATCAGAAAAAAAGCCAAGAGATTGGTGCTGGCTCTTTACAATATTGATGATGTATATTATGCAAGCGAGCGGAAAAAGCGTCTGTCCGATGCTGAGCTTTGCATTATGTATGCACTTGATGACGGAAAACCACATTCGCAGAAAGAAATTTGTGAAGAATGGCTTGTTCCGAAAACAACGATAAATACCATTACAAAAAAGTGGGAAGCACAAGGTCTGCTTACGCTTACACCTATTACAGGAAAACGCAGAGAAATGCAGATTACGCTTACTGAAGCAGGAAAAACTTTTGCCAAAGATTTTATGGCATTCATTTATCGTGCCGAAGATAAGGCACTGAGCAGAACGCTTGAAAAATATCCTGATACTTTTATAGAAGCTCTTGAATATTTTGGTACAAGCCTGAAAGAAGCATTTGAGGAGGATACAAATAATGGATTTACTGAACGATAATCCTCGTAAGCTTTTTTTCAGTTTTTTGATACCTGCTGTCAGTGCTGCTATTGCAGTTGCGACGTACAGCTTTGTTGACACTATTGTAATCGGTCAGAACGTTGGTCCCGATGGAACGGCTGCTTGTGCTTTGGTGCTGCCGATATTTTCGATTGCAAACTTCATCGCCCTGCTCTGCGGAGTAGGCGGCTCGGTACTGATGAGCAAAGCAAGGGGTGAAGGAAATCGGGAAAAGGGTGATGCTTATTTTGCAGTTTCGCTTTTCCTTGTATGTATTCTTTTTCTCACAGTCTGGATTGTCGGAATGGTTTTTCAGGAACAACTCTATCGACTGTTTGGTGCAGACGATATTCTGCTGCCTTATGCTATGGATTACGGAAAATGGATTTTCAGTGCATTCCCGTCCTTTGTACTGGTGGCATTTTTAGGGTGCTTTATCAGGACGGACGGCTCTCCGAAATTCGTTATGTTCGTAACGCTTGTGGGTGGAGTTGTAAACATCATAGGCGACATTGTGTTTGTGTTTCCAATGAATATGGGAATGACAGGTGCGGCACTGGCAACCGTACTTGGTTCTGTCATGCAGGCAATTCTGCTTATTTGCTATATCCTGCTCAAAAGAACATCACTTCACATAGCAAAGCCTTACAAATGGCTTGCGGCGATACAAAAGATATGCAAAATCGGTTTTGGTGCAGGTGTTTCACAGGTTGCTATGATGATTGTTACCTTTATTATCAATAATCAGATAATGAAATACTCGGGTGCGTCAGCTCTTGCGGTATATGGAATGCTTTGCACGGTAGCTGCATTGTTCCTCAGTATTTTTTCGGGCATCGGTCAAGCCGCACAGCCTGTTGTTTCAGCAAATTTCGGTGCAGGCAACAATGAACGCTATCAGCTTGTTGGAAAGCTTGGTACAGCAACAGCAGTTGCTTTCGGATTGGTTTGTTTCGGATTATGTGCAATATTCCCCTCACAGATAACAGCAATATTTATGCAGGTTACACCTGAAGTTGAACAGATTGCACCGTATATTATCCGTGTTTATTCCATTTCGTTTCTGCCTATGGCAATAAATATATTTATCACCGCATATCTTCAGGCGGTATCAAAGGCAACGGCGGCTACGGTTGTTTCCCTGATGAGAGGAGTTGTATTGTCAGCAATATTGCTGTATATCCTGCCGCTTTTTATGGAGGGCAATGGTATCTGGTGGGCAGTAACGATTGCAGAAAGCGTAACAGCTGTTCTATCGTTAATGCTTGTTATTCCTGTATTGTGTGGAGGTAAAAATGCAGTCAAGAAAAGTTAGTATTTTTTCAAAGTATTTCAAGGAAATAAGAGCATTGCAGAAACGAGCTTTTCCGAAAGAGGAGCAATATCCTCTCCCTATATTGTTGCTGTTGTCATTACAGAAATCAGTGAATTACACTGCATATTACGATGCAGAAACACTCTGTGGAATATCCTATACAGCCGAAACGGACGATATGATTTATGTGCTGTATCTTGCGGTTAATGACAAACTCCGTTCAAAAGGCTACGGCACGAAGATACTTGATGTTATCAGGTCGTGCAGAGTGAACAAGACGGTCTGCCTTAATGTAGAGTCGCTTGACGAAATGGCAGAAAACAATGAACAGCGTAAAAAACGTTATGAATTTTATTATCGCAATGGTTTTCACGATACTGAACATTTTCTTGAGGATAAAACAGGCAGATATGCAATTCTTGCCGCAGGCGGGGATTTTTCTGCTGATAGTTACAAAGAGGCAATACGCAGGCTTGGGATGAATTTGTATAAACCGAAAATATATTCTTATTAAAAACGTAGCACTTGAATTTTCAACAAAGCTATGCTATGGATGTATTGATTGCGGAAAAAGTGTAAATATATTATCACTGGCTACAAATTGGCTACACAATTTCTAATCAAATATGCAAAAAACAGGACAGCAACCATAAAAATTGCTGTCCTGTTAATTTTTGTGTGATAGCAGCTCAAAACCGCTTGGTTATTACTCTCCCGAAACAGATTTCGGTATCAAAACGGTATCAGTGAGCTGTTCAAAGTGCCTTAAACCGCTTTGTTATGCGGTTTGTTTGAGCGTTTTAATTACTCCCACTCAATAGTTCCGATAGGCTTGGGAGTGAGATCGTAAAGAACACGGTTGATACCGTCTACTTCTGCAGTAATGCGGTCTGTAATCTTGTGTAAGAGAGAATAGGGGATTTCCTCAATTGTTGCACTCATGGCGTCGGTAGTGTTAACGGCACGGATGATTGCAGGCCAGCCTTCATAACGCTTGCCGTCCTTGACACCTACACTCTTCATATCGGGAACAGCAATGAAATACTGCCATACAGTCTTATTGAGACCGGCATAATCAAATTCTTCTCTGAGAATAGCATCTGCTTCACGGAGTGCATTGAGTCTGTCACGTGTAATTGCACCAAGGCAACGAACGCCGAGACCGGGACCGGGGAAAGGCTGACGGTCAACCATGGAAGCGGGGAGACCAAGAGCCTTGCCGACAACACGAACCTCATCCTTGTAGAGAAGCTTAACGGGCTCAACAAGCTCAAACTGCATATCTTCGGGTAAACCACCTACGTTATGGTGAGCCTTTACACCGTCGCTTTCGATGATGTCAGGATAAATTGTACCCTGAGCCAGGAAATCAATGCCTTCAAGCTTGCGTGCTTCTTCATCAAACACCTTTATAAATTCGCCGCCGATAATTTTACGCTTTTTCTCAGGTTCAGCAACATCTTTAAGTAAATCAAGGAAGCGGTCGGTAGCATCAATGTAAATAAGATTAGCATCAAGCTGGTTTTGGAATACTTCAACAACCTGTTCACTTTCGCCCTTTCTCATTAATCCGTGGTTAACATGTACGCAAACGAGCTGTTTTCCGATAGCCTTGATAAGAAGTGCTGCAACAACAGAGCTGTCAACACCGCCCGAAAGTGCTAAAAGCACCTTTCTGTCACCAACCTGTGCTCTGACTTCAGCAACCTGCTGGTCGATAAATTCATTTGCCTGTTCCTGAGTCTGGATGCGCGCCATTGTTTCCGGTCTTTTGTTTGTATCCATAGTTATCCTCCTAATAATGAGGTGTTCTGAATAACACCTTTCTTTTACACATTATAACTCAAATATATCTGAGCATAAATATTTAATGTTATTATAATATCACATAATGCGGAAAATA
>SVNU01000104.1 GCA_015066715.1 Ruminococcus sp.
GGGGACGCTTTTTCTTGCAAAGCGTCCCCTCTTGAAAAACAGCCCACTGGGCTGTTTTGTCAATTCACCCCTCGTAAATGCGCCGCTGAGGCAAGGCATTTCGCCGTCTGCGGACGGCGACGAGTGGTTCTGCCCCTCGACCCCGCAAGCCTTTGAAAAGGCTTGACCGAAACTTTCAAATTTGAAAAAAATCTTTTTTTAAAGACTTTTTCGACAAACTGTAAGGACGCTGATTATTCAGCGTCCTTTAACTATAAATCAATCTTCATAAATAAAGAAAACTCCGATTAATAAAATCGGAGTTTTTGAAATTATAATATTATTCGTCAGGTCCTAATGTTGTAACAGACTTAACCTTATATTCAATAAGCTTGAGCGTATCAGCAGCATCAACGACATCGTCGTAAGCAACATTTGCCTGCATCCACGCTAGTGCTTCACTATCAGGAGTACCATCTCCAAGCGGATAAAGTGCTGGAGCAACAGTGTACTTAGCAAGCTTGGCTACATCAGCAAGCTCTATAACGCCATTAAGGTCAACGTCACCGTAAAGTAAATCTGCCATATCACCTGTATAGCTTGGAATTGTTGCATCAGTCGGGTCTTCGGAAGGTTCAGTTGCTTCCGTAGCATCAGTCGGGTCTTCGGAAGGTTCAGTTGCTTCCGTAGCGTCAGTTGGGTCTTCAGAAGGTTCTGTTGCTTCTGTAGCATCAGTTGGGTCTTCAGAAGGTTCAGTTGCTTCTGTAGCATCAGTTGGGTCTTCGGAAGGTTCAGTTGCTTCCGTAGCGTCAGTTGGGTCTTCGGAAGGTTCAGTTGCTTCCGTAGCGTCAGTTGGGTCTTCGGAAGGTTCTGTTGCTTCTGTAGCATCTGTAGGTTCAACATCACCTTCGATAAATCCTTCAAGAGAATATGAGCTGTAAAGATTTTCAGGAACTTCGTCAAGTGTGATGCAGTATTCAGACTGATACATTTCTGTTAAATCTTCCTTTGTGTTAAACATCGGATCTGAAACGAAGTTTGTATCAGCAGTTCCGCCGTCATACCATGGACAGAAATAGAGCCATGCAGCCTTTTCACCTAAAATGTTTTCAAGAGTCGGAATACTGTCATTTTCTGCCATAGCAACCATTTTCTTGGAATTATACTTTTCAACAAGCTTGTAGAATGTGCTTGAAATAGCACTTACATTATGTTCAAGAACAGGCTGACCTGATGACCAGTTTGTGCAGTTATATTTATCATAACCCACAAGGTCTACATATTCGTCGCCAGGATACCAGTTTTCAGATGTGTCATATGGGTAGCTGTTCCATTCCCAGATGATATTGTGAAGGTCATATTCTTCAGTGAGTGTTTCATACATGAGAACCCAGAGCTTCTTGTATACATCCGAGCCTGATTTACCCCACCAGAACCATGAACCTGTTTCACCGCCGCTGCCCTCTGCTTCATGAAGCGGTCTGAAGATAAGCGGAATACCTGCATCCTGAAGCTTCTTTATCTGTGTCGCAACAGCTTCGATGCTGTCCATGTAGAAGTAATATTCGTCTGAACCTTCTTCAAGAATCTTTGAAGGGTCAAAGTCTGTTTCATCAGGCTTGTATGTTGACTGATCATATGCAACATAGCTGCCTCTTGTATAATTTGCGAAATTTTTAGGTACACATAAATGCCATGATGCAGTAACGATACCGCCTCTTGTACCTGCCCAGTCGAGCATTCTGTCAACAGTTCCGTCTTCTTGTCCGTAAAGAATATTTGCGCAGTTGAGGAAATCGAAGCCTCTTATTGCAGGAAGCTCACCGGTAAGGTCTTCAATATAATCAAATTCATATTCAAAGTTACCGCCGTGACCGTACATATAAATTTCCTGCTGACCTGATAAAATGCCGTTTCCGTAAACATCCTTCAGATAACACATAAGACGTTTTGTTTCGTCAGTAGCTTTTTTGTCAGAAAGCTCCTTAGGTGCATCGAGTGACGGGAAAGCAGAGTCGGGAGCTTTGGAAACCTTGAGACAGTCAAGATACATCCATCCCCAGCTTGCCTTGATTGTTACAGTGTTTACACCTTCGTTAAGCTTATACATACCAAGGTCAACATCCATAACGCCGTCCGGATTTTCCTCAAATGCGATTACACCTTGATCAACACCGTTTATAAGGATATTCTGTGGCTTGCTGCCGTATGGTGTATAAACGGATGCTGTAAGGTTATACATGGTTGTTTCCTCAACAGTAACCTCAACAGTTGCAGTTTCTCCGCCGTTTTCGAGGAATACAAGACCGCCGCCGGAAGCATTGATTGTATTACCTTCTCTGTCAGTACCGATGTAGGCGTTAGCCGGAACACTGAGTATGCCTGTTTCAAATTCATAAACATCTGCTTCGTCAGCACCTGCGAAGTTGGAAATAACAAGTGCATTTACAGAGCATGCAGCTGCAACAGCAGTTGCAATTGCCTTTGTTAAAAATTTCTTCTTCATTTTTATGATCCTCCCAGAATTTCTGATACATTTATCAGATTTAAAATAAAATGGCCGTAAATACCATTTACAGCCATTATAACATATTTTATAAAAAAACACAATATATTTTGTATATTATTAATACACAAATCTCAATCTGAAAAATTGTTCAATCTTACAATTTGTTAAAGTCTTTTATGTTCCGCAAGGATTTTTCAAGATTTTCTATGTGTTCTCGTGTTCCTTCGTCCTCAGTAAGCTCAAATACAATATCATAAAAATATTTTGCATTTTTAAGATCAAGACCTGACTCAAGTTCACCGGCAATCTGATTTGCAAGATGAACAACAGAAGCCGATGGTCCCGGCTGAATATTTTCGGCAATAAGTATATTCATAAGTTCATTGGTTGTGTACATCTTTGGCTCGTGACCGAGACCCATACATTCGGTTATGTACTCAAGCTCAGTTTCGTAAAGGTCTGATTCTCTGAAAATTCTGCTCATCTGCAAAAGTGCAAGTGCCTTGTCAAAATGTTTAAGCTCTGAATAGTAAAAGCTGTAGTTGAAATAAGCCTGACCTACCTGGCTTTTTGAAACGGCACATTTCAGCAGCATTTCGGCAGACATTTTAAGCTCCTCTGTGTTTTTTGTAAGCTTTGCAAGTTCAGCATACTGTATGTACACTTCCGGATCAACAGGATTAAGCTCCCTTGCACGTTCTATAGCGTTGTGCGCTTCATCATATCTTTTCTTTTTGGTGAGACCGAAGCAGTACATCACGTATACTCTTGCAAGATTACAGTTGACAGGTTTAATCTGTTTTGCATTATTCTTGTCTTCAAAAATAGTTGTATAAAGAAGATACTCAAGAGGTGTACCGAAGCACTTATATGTACAGTCGTTTGTATCATTCCATGCCATGAAATTATTCTTGATTATCTGTTCAAGTATTTCAAGTCCGGCAGTGAAGTTAAGATTATTAAAACGTTTCTGAGCATTTTTCATCTGCTCATTGACATTCTGATTTTCCTTGTCAAGAAAGGTATATAAAGTTGTATGATAATCCTTTTCCGATATTTCATATATTATTCTGGCAAATTCTCTGTCAAGCTCCTGACTGAAATCAGCATCACGGTATTTTTCCGACTGTTCCTTGAGATATGGTCCGTCCTTCAAAGGGTCGCCGGTAAGATTTGCTTTTACTTCATCAAGTATTCTTTCAAGTTCCATTTTTATCATTCCTCAATTGTGTGGTTTATTTTTATCTGATAAAACTATACGCATATCAATATATAAATTATATATTGATATGCGTAATTTGTCAAGTAAAATTATTGCATATGCACAGATTATGCAGATTCAAACTGACTTTTGTAAAGATTTTCATAAAAGCCTTTTTTGTCTATAAGCTGCTGATGATTTCCTTGCTCTATAATGTTTCCGTCCTTCATTACAAGAATGACATCAGCATTTTTTATGGTTGAAAGACGGTGGGCAATAATAAAGCTCGTTTTACCCTTCATGATTTTTTCAAATGCACGCTGAATACGCTGCTCTGTTCTTATATCGATACTTGAGGTTGCTTCGTCAAGTATAAGCATCGGCGGGTCGCAGAGCATAATTCGTGCAATGGATATAAGCTGCTTCTGTCCCTGTGAAAGACCGCTGCCTTCTTCGTTGATAATTGTATCATATCCGTCCGGCAGTCTTTTTATAAAACTGTGTGCATGCACAGCCTTTGCGGCAGCAATTATTTCCTCACGGGTTGCATCAGGCTTTCCATATGCAATGTTATCTGCAACAGTTCCGGTGAATAGCCATGTATCCTGCAGAACCATTCCGAACTGTGAACGCAGACTTGAACGTGTTATATCAGTAGTATCAATTCCGGAAAGCTTAATTTTTCCGGAATTTACATCGTAAAACCTTAAAAGAAGATTTATTACGGTTGTTTTACCGCACCCAGTCGGGCCGACAATGGCGATTTTTTGTCCTGATTCTACTTCAAGGCTGAAGTTTTCAATAAGCTCTTTTTCAGGAGTGTAGGAAAAACTGATGTTTTCAATTGAAAGAGTACCATCGCACTCCTTTAGAATAGTTTTATTCTCGTCAGAGCTTTCAGGTATTTCGTCAATTACTGAAAATACTCTTTTTGCACATGCTACGGCATTCTGAAGCTCAGTAATAACGCCGGATATTTCATTGAATGGTTTCGTATACTGGTTTGAATAAAGCAGAAAGGATGAAAGCTGACCTGCCGTAATTACCCCCAAAAATCCGATTGCACCTATTGCCGAAAGTGCACCTGCAAGTCCCACAGCTGCATAAATAAGACCATTTACAAATCTTGTTGTAGGATTTGTCATGGAGGAGTAAAATATAGATTTCACTCCGCTTTTCTGAAGATGTTTATTTATTTCGGAAAATTCTTTTTGTGTCTCGTCCTCATGGGAAAATGCCTTAACTATTTTTTGTCCGCCAATCATTTCCTCTGTGAAGCTGCTCATCCTGCCCCTCCAGTAGCTTTGCTTTTCAAATGAATCATGGCTGCGTTTTGTAATAATGGCAGCTGTAAAAAGTGAAACCGGAGTTAAAATTACTACAATAAGTGCGATTTTTACATTGATTGCAAGCATGAAGCCAAGAGTACCTACAATGGTTACAACCCCGCTGAAAAGCTGTGTAAATCCCTGAATAAGACCATCCGATACAGTTTCAATATCGTTTACAGCACGACCTATAAGCTCTCCTCTCGATGAACCATCAATAAATTTCAGCGGAACTTTGCCGATTTTTTCAAAGTATTCAATACGGATATCCCTGATTGTATTATATGAAAGCCTGTTTGATGCAAGGGAGGTAAGCCACTGAAAAAGTGTGCTGATTAAAATTACCGCAATTAAAACAATGCATATCTTTATAAGCATTGAAAAGTTTACATTTTCCCTGCCCACAATATTGTCAACACCCCTTCCGACTATCACAGGCACAAAAAGAGAAAGGGATACACCTATGAGTGCGGAAAAAACTGCCGTTATAAGCGAAAGCTTGTAGGGCTTGGTATATTTTAATATTCTGCCAAGTATTTTAAACATATATGTTCTCCGTTCAACTGATTTGCGAATTGTAGATTTCAATATATTCCTCACAGCTTTCAAGCAGCTGTGAATGTGAGCCGAAGCCGACAGGCTGTCCGTCATCGAGAACGAGTATACTGTCAGCATTTTTAAGAGTAGATGCCCGCTGGGATACTATTATAACCGTGCTTTCTGAAAGTTGTGTGTTTATTGCTTTACGAAGATTAAGGTCGGTTGCATAGTCAAGAGCGCTCATACTGTCGTCAAAAATAATTATCGGCGGATTTCCCACAAGTGCCCTTGCAATGGTAAGGCGCTGACGCTGACCGCCCGAAAGATTCTTTCCGCCCTGAGATACGTGGGTGTTTATGCCGTCCGGAAGCTTTGAAACAAAATCCCATACCTGTGCAATTTCAAGGGCATGTATAATTTCTTCTTCAGAGGCATCAGACTTTGCCCAGCGCATATTTTCAGCAATTGTGCCGGAAAACAAGAGTGCTTTCTGCGGAACAATACCTATTGTTTCACGAAGCTTTTTCAAAGAATACTTTTTTATATCATTTCCGAACACCCTGATTTCACCGGAAGATACATCATAAAACCTCGGAATAAGGTTTACAAGAGTTGATTTACCCGAACCTGTACCGCCGATTATTCCGAGAGTTTCTCCTTTTTTCAGTGTAAATGAAATACTTTCAAGGGAGTTTTCGCTTGAATCCGGATAAGAAAACGATGCATTTTCAAACTCAAGGACAGGCGCAGAAAAATCAAAGTCAGCATCTGATGTATCGGTGACAGACGGGCAGGTGTCAAAAATTTCATTGATTCTTGCGGCAGAGGATGATGCCTTGCTGAAAATTGCTATAAGATTTGCAAGTACTATAAGGACAAGGAGAATCTGCGTCATGTAGTTTACAAAGGCCGTAATTTCTCCCTGCGTCAGAAAGCCTGAATCAACACGGAAACCGCCGAACCAGATTATTGCAACAATGCCAAGATTCATAATCATAAATGTTACGGGATTAAGTATTGCAGAAATCCGTCCTGCTGAAATGCAGTCTGCCGATAAACTGCGGCTTTCATTTTTCAGTTCGTTCGTTTCCTTTTCCTGCTTTGAAAAGGCTCTTATGACTCTTACGCCGTCAAGATTTTCTCTTATAAGAAGGGAAATTTTATCAAGCCCTTTCTGAATTTTCTTATACATTGGAAGGGTTTTCTTTTTAACCCATACTATTATCAGAGTAATAAGCAGGGCGGCAGCAAGGAGTATCAGCGAAAGCTTAAAATCAATAAGCATTGACATAACTGTTGCTCCGATAATCAGAAACGGCGCTCTTACAGCAAGACGAATAAACATATTGACTCCGTTCTGCGCAAGCATTGTATCATTTGTGATTCGTGTAATTATTGATGATGTGCCGAATTTGTCAATTTCAGTATGGGAAAAACTGTTAATATGCCTGTACAGGTCATAGCGCAGCTCTGTACCAAAGCCATAGGCACACTTTGCGGCAAAGTACTGACAGGTAAGTGCAAAGGCAAGACCGCATATGCCAAGTATTATAATCACTGCGCTCATTTTCAGAATGTATTCCTTATTATTGTTTGCAATGCCGACATCAATAATTCTTGCCATAACAAGGGGAACAATAAGCTCAAAAACAGCTTCAAGGAGTTTGAAAAAAGGACCGAGTATCAGTTCCTTTTTATAGTTTTTCAGGTATCTTCTGAGTTGAAACATCATAAATCTCCAATCTTTGTAAATTCACGTTATACATTATTATACACTATATCCGGAATATTTTCAATTAATCTTAAAAATAATTTGGTAAAACAGGAATAACTGCGTAATATTGGTACAGAATAAAAACGGAGGTGTTAAACGTGAAAAAAAATTCAAAATCAGTATTAGGCGGAAAAGGCTTTTACATTGCCCTTACACTAAGCGTTGCGATGGTCGGGGCAGCATGTTATTTTGCTTACACACAGACTTCGGATGACTATACCAATGAAACCGAATCAGGCTTTGGTGTTGCGAAGGTAACTGAAGATGAGCAGGATGTGGCGTATCTTCCGTCTGATGTTACTAAAAAAACCACTAAGGTAACTGAAACAGAAATTACCAAGGCTACAGAAGTTTCATACGCTGAAGCAGAAACTGTGCCTGAGGATGCTGTGCAAAGTGAAGCAGAAGAAGCAGAGGAAGCTGTAAAAGAGCAGACGTTTACATTATCAATGCCGTCAGAGGGTGAGGTTCTGAACGAATTCAGCAATGGCGAACTTGTGAAATCCGGTACAACAGGCGCATGGCAGACACATAATGGAATTGACATAAAAGCATCTGTCGGTGATGCTGTTACTGCTGCCGGTTCAGGTACTGTATCGGCTGTCGAAAATGACCCGCTATGGGGCGTTACAGTTTCAATTGACCATGGAAACGGAGTTGTAACACGTTACTGCAATCTTAATTCGGGCGTTACTGTTTCAGCCGGACAGGAAGTCAGTGCCGGGGAGGAAATTGGTGCTGTCGGTGAAACGGCAGATATTGAAAGTAAAGAAGAAACACATCTTCATTTTGAAGTTATAAAAAACGGTTCTTATGTTAATCCGTCAGATTTCATGTAAAAACGGGGCTTTATAAGCCCCGTTTCAGACTGTAGAAAAACCTCAATATTAAATTTTGTGCCGATTAAATCGGCAGATTTAAATTACAAAGGCAGATAGTAAGGGGACGCTTTTTCTTGCAAAGCGTCCCCTCTTGAAAAACAGCC